>JANNFT010000374.1:0-1514 GCA_031380185.1 Pseudomonadota bacterium | reverse complement strand
GTGAACGGTCACGTACTGACCGTCGATGGGGCGATGAGCGTGTCGATGTAAAGCCGCAGGGCGCAATCCGCCCGGTGCAACTGCCGTTTCTAGGTTAAATCCATGACGTTGGATAACCAAAGGAGCGGTCAACTGGCCTTTCCAGGTTCAATACGAGCGCGGTAACCCAAGCACCCGCTCGGCGATATAGTTCAGAATCATATGCGGGCTAACCGGCGCGATGCGACAAATCAACACTTCGCGCAGGTAGCGCTCAATGTGGTATTCCTTGGCGTAGCCGTAGCCGCCAAGCGTCATCAGCGCCGTTTGGCAGGCTTTGAATCCGGCCTCGGCGCCGAGGTATTTCGCGGCGTTGGCTTCCGCCGCGCAGGGTAGGCCGGCGTCATACAGTGAAGCGGCTTTCAGCATCATTAAGTTTGCCGCTTCGAGTTCCATCCAGCTTTCGGCGAGCGGGTGCTGGATACTTTGATTTTGCCCGATACGCCGGCCGAATACGATTCGTTCTTTGGCATAACTCGCTGCCCGCAGTAGCGCGACTTGTCCGATGCCGACCGCTTCCGCGCCGACTAAAATTCTCTCCGGATTTAGGCCGTGCAACAAGTATTCGAAGCCGCGACCTTCCTCGCCGATGCGATCCGCGACCGGCGCCGGCAGCGCATCGATGAAAAGTTGATTGGAGTCCACGGCGTGGCGACCCATCTTGGGAATTTCGCGCACCTCAACATAACGTCGATCGAGATCGGTGTAGAACAAACTCAGGCCAAGAGTGGGTTTCGCGGCCTGTTCGAGCGGCGTCGTGCGCGCCAGAATCAACATTTTTTGCGCGACTTGCGCCGTCGAAATCCACACTTTCGCGCCGGACAGTAAGTAATGATCGCCGTTCAGCGTTGCCTTGGTTTGCAGATGTGTTGTGTCGAGGCCGGCATTCGGTTCGGTGACCGCGAAGCAGGCTTTCTCGCGACCGGCGATCAGCGGCGGCAGCCAACGCTGCTTCTGCTCGTCGTTACCGAACACCACGACCGGGTTCAGCCCGAAAATATTCATGTGTAGCGCCGAGGCGCCGCTCATCGCCGCGCCCGATGCCGCGACGGTTTGCATCATCAGCGCCGCCTCGACGATGCCCAGCCCCGCGCCGCCATAGCGTTCCGGCATGGCGATTCCGAGCCAACCACCGTCGGCAAACGCACGATGAAACTCATGGGGAAACCGAGCCTCTTTATCTTTCGCCAGCCAATAGTCGTCGCCGAATTGTGTACATAGTTTTTGCACGTTGGCGCGGATGGACAGTTGCTCGTCGCTGATGGAAAAATTGGTCATGTTTCCAGCGTTACCCCGGACTTTAGCAGTTGATCAACTTGCGCGTCGCCATAACCGGCTTCGCGCAACACCTCGCGACTGTGCTCGCCTAATCGCGGCGCGTGACGAATGGCGCCGAGCGGTGTCGCCGACCAGCGGGTCGGATTGCGCATGTGGCGAATTTTGCCTTCGCTAGGATGCTCGGCCAACTCGAACAA
>JANNFT010000331.1:0-2870 GCA_031380185.1 Pseudomonadota bacterium | reverse complement strand
GATCAAGCGCAGCGGATCCACCGTGGCGAACCGCGTTCGCCGGTTTCTTTTTTCTGCTGTGGTGGATCCGCTTCGCTTGATCCACCCTACCCCTCAGATTGGTCATTGCGAGGAGCGCTCTTTGCGACGAAGCAATCTCGAATTTTTTGACGTAGAAAAACGCGATTGCTTCGTCGTTTCACTCCTTTCCATGAACCGGGTTCAAGGCCCGTGCGCAGTTTCGGCCGAAACAAGGGGGCTTTCCATGAACCTCAATTATCCACAGGGCATTGGCATCGCAGCCCTTCCCCCTTTTGTAAAGGGGGATTGAGGGGGATTTTCAGGCGACTATCGTGAGCCACTGCCACAAAATCCCTCCCAGCCTCCCTTTACAAAAGGGAGGGGCGACGCCGTACACGGTTCATGGCGCATGATCAGTGTCGGCAACGGCGACACAGGCAACTCGCAAGCATGCATTGATTGAGCACGAATCATCGATGTCTAATCTCGCCTTAACCTCGGGCGCGCCGCAAGAAAATTCGCGACATCCGAACGCGCGCATCGATTAAAAAAATCTATTTCTGAACTCTGTATACAATTGTGAAGCACGACATTTTCTGGTCTAATGTTTCTAACAGGTTTACCTGTTATTTTTGTTGCACCGCACTAATGCAAAACACAGAATTTTCAATCAACCATGAGTTGGAGGAACCATGTCAGATATACATCACGATCATGATGATCATGACCACGAACATGATCACAGCGACAGCAACGCGCGTCGCGAATTCTTAAAACAAACGGCTATTGCTTCCATGATGCTCGGCGTCAGTATTACGGCGACCACGGCGGTCGCGGCCGGTCCGCTTAAGGCGTTGTCCGCGCACGAGGGACAATCGTTGCTGATGATGGCGCGCACACTTTTCCCGCACGACTTTTTGGGTGACAACTACTACATGAATGTCGTTAACTCGATCGACGCCAAAGCGGCCGGCGACGCCAAGGCCAAAGCGACGGTGCAAGGCGGCGTCCAGGCGCTGGATTCCTTTGGTGGCAAGTTTGCGAACATGGACGAACATTCGCGCACCAGCATCGCGCAAAGCATCGAAAAAACCAAGGCCGATTTCTTCGGGCTGGTGTACGGAGAAACCGTCGGCGGCCTTTATGGTAATCAGGAAATCTGGAAAATTCTTGGCTTCGAAGGCTCCTCCGTCGAAAAGGGTGGCTACATCGACCGTGGCTTTAACGATATCAACTGGCTGCCGAAGTCATAACGGGGAGAAAATATCATGGCTAAATTTGATCAGAATGATGAATCCGTCGTCGTCGTTGTCGGCTCGGGAGCCGGTGGTGGCACACTCGCAAACGAACTAGCACAGAAGGGCGTCAAAGTGGTCTGCCTCGAAGCCGGATCACGTTTGAAATTGGAAGACCTCAAGAACGATGGCGGCGAGATGTTCGGCAAGCTTTCGTGGCTCGATACGCGCGTCGGCACCGGCCAGCTTCCAGCCGGTTTACCGGCGTGGATTTGCAAAACCGTTGGCGGCACCACGGTGCACTGGGCTGGCGCGTCGATTCGTTTCCAAGCTCACGAATGGAAAGGTGCGACGACCTATGGCAAAATCGCCGGCGCTAACCTGCTTGACTGGCCAACCACGCACGACGAGATGGTTGACTACTACGACAAAGCTGAAAAGAAAATGGGCGTTGTCGGCACCAAGGCCAGCGGCATGCCACGCTTACCCGGCAACAACAATTACCTCGTGCTTGAACACGGCGCCAAGAAAGTCGGTTACAAACGCATCCATACCGGCAACATGGCCATAAACTCCCAGCCCTACGATGGCCGTCCCGGCTGTCAGCAAATCGGTTTTTGCATGATGGGTTGTGCGATTGGCGCGAAATGGTCGACGCTGTATACAGAAATCCCGAACGCGGAAGCATCCGGCAACTTCGAATTGCGCCCCGATTCGATGGTCGTGCAGGTCGAGCATAACGACAAAGGTCAAGTCACCGGTGTCGTCTACGTCGATAAAGCCGGCGCCAAGCAACGTCAAAAAGCGCGCATCGTCGCGGTCGCCGGCAACACCATCGAAACGCCGCGCTTGCTGCTCAACTCCGCCAGCAACATGTTCAAAGACGGCCTATCCAACAGTTCCGGCCAAGTCGGCAAAAACTACATGGCGCACATGACCGCAACCGTCTACGCCATCATGCCCGGCGAAGTGAACATGCATCGCGGCACGATGATGGCAGGCCTGGTGTCGGACGAGTCGAGGCACGATACCTCGCGCGGCTTCGCCGGTGGTTACGAAATCGAAACCATTCCTGCATTCGGCATGCCCGGCTATGCAAACTTCCTGCGCCCCGGCGCATGGGGGCGCGACTACGCCAACGAAGTTGAAAACTATCGCAACGCCGCCGGCGTCTGGCTGGTGGGTGAAGACTTGCCGCAAGAAACCAACCGCGTCACGTTACATCCGACGCTGAAGGATCAATACGGCATGCCGGTTTCCGTCACCCACTACCTGGATCATCCAAACGACGCCGCCATGCGCGAACACGCCAAACAACGTGCGCGTGCGATCTACGAAGCAGCCGGCGCGCGCAAGGTGATCGCTCGCGGTCCGTTCCCATCCACCCACAACATGGGCACGGCACGGCAAAGCGCGAACGCGAAGGATGGTGTGGTGAACAAGTTCGGACAAAGCCACGACATCAAAAACCTGTTCGTTTCCGACGGCAGCCAATTCACCACCAGCGCAGCGGAAAACCCAACGCTCACCATCGTCGCGTTGGCGATCCGTCAGGCCGATTACATCGCCAAAGAAATGAGCGCGAAGAACATCTAAACAAGATTTCTCGCACAACAAAAAAACCGCCCCACCAGG
>JANNFT010000308.1:0-9755 GCA_031380185.1 Pseudomonadota bacterium | reverse complement strand
AGCGCTAGAAATCCTCTCGGAACTTCCGTATCGGCGTTGGCGCGAAGCGAACCCAGAAGACACGCTACGCTTCTACGCGTTGCGCTTGCACGAAGTCGGCATGATCAAGACCAGTCCCAACAAACTTATTGCGCAGGGGACCGACTGGCGGTTTTTGAATGAGATTAAGAAGGAGTTGAAAGCATGAGCACCCCCTTCCCAACCGTCCCCCGTCCCCCGGCGGGCAAGGGACAGGGGGAGGAGTCCACACATTCCCTCCCCTAAGAAGCGGGGGAGGGTCAGGGGGTGAGATGAGGAATTCGCAACGCATGTGTTGCGCTCATCGAACGGCATTGGCTTGCAAGTCAATGTGCGCACTGCAAGTGGGGGCGGCAACCGCAAATTGAAAATTTCGATCTATAAGTCAATCCGCGACTAGTGCAGTCGCCGCGCCAAGCGCTACCGACCGAGCACCACGTCGATACCGGCAAGTAGTAGCGCGAGTTTGTTGCGCGGCAGCTTTCCCACGCGGTCGGTCAGCACGGCCTTGTCAAGGGCGACAATCTGCGACACGTTGGCGACGGGATCTTTTGGCAATCCCGTCAAACGCGCGGAGAAGAGAGCATTGCCTGGCGCATCCGCCCATTGAAGGTTGCTGGTTAGTGGAACACATACGACCGAGGCAAGGCGGCTTTGATTTAGCGCGTCGCCTTGGGCAACTATCACCGGGCGCCGCAAACCGGGCCCCGATCCGGTTGGCTCCGGTAGGTCGGCCCACCAGATTTCGCCTTGCGAAATTACCACTCAACGCGCTTCAGAATATCGCGCGCTGCGCTTGCAGTAAAGTCATCGACGCCGACGTCAACGCAAACACGATTCATCGCTTCCGTCACGTCGTCGGTCGTGTGACGCGCCAAGTATTCTTTCACAGCGTCGCTAAAAAGCTGGCTGCGGGAACGTTTGGTACGCCGCGCCAACCTCTCCGCCTCTTCGAATATGTCGTCCGGGATCGAAATCGCCGTTTTCATACCGAAAGTATGACCAAATTTAATGACGAGGTCGATCTGTCGGTTATGAAAGCAGGCCTTGTGCAACAAGGATTTCTTTGAGTTCTGCGAGCCGCGCATTTCCATCAGTCAACTCTAACAAACGCTGTTTGGTCATTAGTGGCAACGGCAATACCTCCGCGAGCCGATTGCCGACCCAGGTGCTGTCGTCATATCGCCCAGGTGTTGGGAAGTGCTGCGCCCCTACTCCCGCGACGATCTGTTTCAACACCTCGGCGCAAACGGCAAACGCCGGTGCGATGGATTGCGGTTCGTCGTTGTCAATCGTCATCACCTCGCCAACCAACAACCCGTCCGCTTGGCTGCGATGGGTCATGACGCGAAAGCGTATTTCTCCCTGCGCGACGATGTGCAAGATTCCAAGCTGTGGCATGTCCCAGTGAACGATTTTTGCGATACAACCGACGTCGAACGGCGTCGCCGGCGCGCCTACTTCCGCGCCGTGTTTTATGCCGCAAACACCAAAAGGCGATTCCCCGCGCAGGCACGTCTTTCCCATTTCCAAATAGCGTTGTTCGAATAACTTTAATGGCAGCAAACCGCCGGGAAATAGTATCGCACCAAGGGGAAAGAGTGGAATAGTTTGTATGGTCATAAAACCTTATTGCCCGGAGAGGCGCTATGATATTACGTCTTCATGCATATGCCTCAGAGAGCCGCTCCGGGAGCGGGTTCTGGCAGAGCAATTGTTTCTGTCGATTTGAGTATTCGCGCGGCGATTATGCCGTTCACCATTCCAAACACCACCGCGGCAGTGGCAAGGATCGGAATCAAATAAAGAATTCCTTTGTGTGGCATGAGCCAGAGATACACGATCACTAGTTGCCCTGCGATATGCGCGAGGGATGAAAGTAAGCTATGGGTGACGGGACCAAACAGACTGCGCGGCAAATAAGACGTGAGCATTAACATCAACAAGCTGCACGTGGCGCCACTCAGGCTCAAGAAAAAAGTCGGTGTGAGAAATGAACCAAAAAACAAACTTCCGGCAATTACGCGCAACGCCGATACCCAAACGGCGGCGCGTATGCCGTCCTGGTGCAACACCAGCAAAATCACAATGTTCGCCAGCCCCGGCTTGACGCCAGGAATCGGTGACGGAAAAACCGACTCAGCCATTGACAGTGCGCTCGCCAGCGCCGCCATCCACGCAATGCGATGGTCTTCCGCGGTCGCGGGATCAATAGTTGAGGGAGTCGACAAGACTATTCGCAGCAGCGATTTCAATACTGACTTGGTTGGGCAAACACAATGCGATTTCGCCGGCATGTTGCAGCCAGCCCTGGCGGACGCAGTATTGTTTTGGGCTGGGATCGCGGGCGATACGGGCACGTTGATTCTGCACTTCTACAATGGTCGTTCCTAGGGGGCCGTCGATTGCGAGGGTTCGATTGCGTAGCAGGCTCAGTTCCGACACGACGTTGCCTTTGCTGCGAACGATTAAAGTTCCGCCCGCGCCCTGCTGCCACAGCGTTACGCAGAGCCACGCAAGCGACATAACGACTAAGGTAATGGTAAAGAAATCGCCAGGTTTAAAGAGATTGTTCACCGTCGCGATAAAGCCCGCGATGGCGGACCTGTACCTGTTGAGTTTTACCAAAACGTGCCGCCAATTGTTCGGCGAAATAAACGGAACGATGTTGACCGCCGGTACAGCCTATCGCAATAGTCAGCGAGCGGCGGTTATCGCGCACGAAATCCGGCAGCCAACGCGCTAAAAATTGTTCGATGTCACCCAGCATTCCCTGCACCTCGGGCAATGATTCCAGATACTTGATGACGGCTTGATCCTTGCCGGTCAGTGGCCGTAACTTGGGATCGTAGTAGGGGTTCGGTAGTGGCCGGACATCGAAGACGAAATCCGCATCACGCGGAATCCCGTTTTTGAAGCCGAACGACTGGAAAAAAAGCGTGATCTTGGATTCGTCGAGATTGATAAATTCGCGTACCCAGCCGCGAAGTGCATTCGGCCCTAAATCACTGGTGTCAATGTGATGCGCGCGCTCCGCAACGGCGGAAAGAATATTGCGCTCCCACGAAATGCATTCTTGCAAAGTGCGCTTGTCATCGGCGAGCGGATGCGGCCGACGCGCCTCGGAAAAACGTTTGACGATCGTTTCGGTATTCGCTTCTAAAAATAGTACTCTGGGATCGACATGGTTAGTTTTCAATTGGTCGATCGTTCTCGGTAAATCTCCAATCCCCGAGCCGCTGCGCACGTCCAGACTCAGCGCAACCTTGTCGTTCCCCATCTTTTGCAAAAAAAGAATCACCTCGAGCGCGAACATCACCGGCAGGTTATCGACGCAGTAATAGCCCGCGTCTTCCAATACTTTGAGGACTACGCTTTTGCCCGAGCCAGAAAGGCCGGTGACTATAATGGTGCGCAACGCTACTCTTCCTCGGATCCGGCCTGGTTGGTTTGGTCGGCCATTTCCCGCTCGTGACGCTCGATGAATTCACGGGTCGAATCGATACCGCGTTGCTGCAGAATATAGTTACGCGTAGCCGCTTCCACTAACACCGCCAAGTTGCGGCCGACCGCGACCGGTAGGACAACCTTTGGAAAGCTGATGTTCATGATTTCTTGTGTCGTCGCATTCATGGGCAAACGCTCCAGCGACGCCAAGTCCCCGCCAGCCGGTTTTTCCAGATGGACGATCAACTTCAGATTCTTGCGCGCGCGCACGACGGTCTCGCCGAATATCGATCGAATGTTCAAAACTCCGAGGCCGCGCACCTCGAGAAAATCTTTAAGCAACGGCGGGCAGCGGCCCTGTAGCGTTTCCGGCGCGATTCGAAAAAATTCGACGACGTCGTCAGCGACCAAGCCATGTCCCCGACTGATCAGTTCAAGCGCCAACTCGCTTTTACCAACCGCCGAATCTCCCGTAATAAGCACGCCAACCTCGAGCACGGCCATGAACACTCCGTGCATGGTGAGTTTTTCCGCTAATGCCTGGCTCAAGTAATAACGCAACAGATTGATCAGATGCGGTGTGGGCTCCGGCGATGAAAATAACGGCACCTGATGCATATTGGCTGCGTCGATTAACGCAGCGGGCGCTGGAATGCCATTGCCGACAATCACCGCGCACAGATTTCCGCCAAACAACTTGCGCATCGCAGCGTCGAGTTCTTTCGAATTCAATCCCTGCAAATAACCGAATTCGGCGTCGCCGATGAGCTGAAAACGCTGCGGATGCACCAAATTAAGATGCGCAATGATGCCAACAGTAGGATGATACAAACTGCCCACCGGCGCACTGCGCTGGCCCCCTTTCGCACCGGCGAGCCAGTCCAGGTGAAGTTTGTCGCGATTGTCGTTATAAAGCTGCAGTACGCTGACGCGGGGCATGGCCGGGCCACTCCGTCAAAATTCGGTGGGCGTCGTCGACATCACGACAAGTTACGAGGAATTCGCGCACGGCTTTGTCGCTGAAAATTTGCGCCAGCTCACTGAGAATTTGTAAATGCTGTTCGTTGGCGTGATCCGGAACCAGTACGATGAAAATTAGATTCACCGGTTGGCCGTCGGGGGATTCGAAAGGAATGGGATTGAGCGTTCGAACGAAGGCCGCCGTGGCCTCACGCAAACCTTTTAGTCGGCCATGGGGAATGGCGACGCCATAACCAAGACCCGTCGAACCAAAGCGTTCGCGGCTGAAAAGACTGTCGAATACGACGCTATGGGAAATCTGCTGCGCATTCTCGAAAATCAACCCGACCTGCTCGAATAGGCGCTTCTTGTTGGCGACATCCAGATCTAGCGCGATGTGACTCGGACGCAATAATTTGGCAATCAGATTCATTCTGCGTAAATTAGGTTTCCGCTATTCCGAGGTGCGTTGAATATTACTAACGGGCCAGCTTTTCCAATGCTGGCCAGATTATCTCATTCCAACTAAAGTGCTGAATTTGGATCGTCCGGCTGATGTTTCATCGCGCCATCATGGCGCGGCTTAAACGCTTTTTCTTTGTGTTTAATTATCTGGCGATCCAGTTTGTCCGCAAACAAATCGATCGCCGCATAAAGATTTTCGTGCTCCGCTTCGACGAACATTTCTTTCCCACGCACATGAATAGTTGCTTCAATTTTTTGCTGCAATTTTTCGACGGACAGTACGATATTGACGCCCATCAAGTCATCGAAATGCCGCGCGACACGCTCCAATTTAGAGTTTACGTAATCGCGTATGGCTGGGGTTATGTGGAGATGATGCCCGGCTAAAGTCAGATTCATAACGGTCTCCTATTATTTCGATTCTCAATCAATTTAATGGTTGATATATCGAATCGTATTTCGACTTGAATGACGGCTTAAATTGATTTGCGCAAATTAGCCGACGAAATTTGCAGCTAATCGCGATACTTTGCAATCGTGCGACGTGCAACAACAATTCCTTGTTGGCCCAAAATGTCCGAAATGCGGCTATCCGAAAGTGGCTTCTTGGAATCTTCGGCGCCAACCAGTTGTTTAATCAGTGCGCGGATCGCTGTGCTCGATGCTGACCCGCCCGTCTCGGTCGAGACGTGGCTGCCGAAAAAATACTTTAGTTCGTATATTCCGCGCGGGGTGAACATGAATTTCTGCGTAGTGACTCGTGAAACCGTCGACTCATGAACCCCGATGGCATCGGCAATCTCGCGCAATATCAGCGGACGCATCGCCACCTCGCCATGATCGAAAAAATGTTTTTGCCGATCGAGGATTGCCTGCGATACTTTCAAGATCGTTTCGAATCGCTGCTGAACGTTTTTGATCAGCCAACGCGCTTCTTGAAGCTGACTCGCAAGTTGCGCGCTCGATCCATCGCGCGAACGGCTCAGAATATCGGCGTACATTTTGTTTACGCGAAGTTTTGGTATGGCATCATTGTTTAAGACAGCGACCCATTTGCCGCGTTCCTTGCGCACCACCACGTCGGGTATCACATAGCGCGTGTCCGACGGGCTGAAAGCAAGGCCTGGCTTAGGGTTTAGGCTAACGATCAAACGCTGCGCGCCTTTCAGCGCAGCGTCGTCAATGTTCAAAAATCGCTTCAATTTCACAAAGTCTCGAGCACCGAGCAAGCTCAAATGATCGGCAACAATACGCATCGCGACATCGCGAAATTCCGTGCTGTACGTTAAAGCATTTAGTTGAAGCAGCAAACATTCGGTCAGGGAGCGTGCACCGATACCAATCGGTTCGAGATGCTGCAAATGCTGCAGGGCGATTTGCAAATCTTCAACATCCAATTCCAGCTCGGGGGGTAACGCGGCAAACAGCTCGTCGAGTGATTGGGTTAAGTAACCATCTTCGTCCAAGGCGCCGATCAGCATCTCGACTACATGTTTGTCGCGCTCGGACAATTGGGTCAGGTTGATCTGGTTTAACAAATGTTGCTGCAGGCTTTCTGCAATTGCCTGAAGATCGGCGCCGCCGAATTCATCTTCGTCGTCGCGCTTGGCGTTATTTCCAGAACCTTCGGAACCCCAATCACTCGATGAATCCCAATCAGTAGTTTCAGCTTGACTGGCTTCACTGAAATCGTTCTCGTCGCGGCTTGGCTCGCTCTCTTTTGCGGAAGTCTCTTGACTTGGACCGGCTAACGGTATTGCCAGAGGTAGCTCATGCTGGGTGTCAACGCGCTCTAGGAGGGGATTTTCGACCAGGAAATTTTCTATTTCTTGGTTCAGATCAAGCGTCGATAGCTGCAGCAGTCGGATTGACTGCTGCAATTGCGGCGTGAGTGTTAAATGCTGTGAAAGCTTGAGCTGTAGACTATGCTTCATTCGAACTGCACAGCGGGAACCTGTTCTCCGTATGCGTCATATTTAGAGGCGGAAATGCTCTCCCAAATAGACTCGACGCACACTCTCATTATAAATGATTTCGTTCGGTTTGCCGAAGGCCAAAACCGAGCCTTCGTTGACGATATACGCGTGATCGCAAATTCCCAGTGTTTCCCGAACATTGTGATCGGTAATCAACACGCCGATGCCGCGCTGCTTGAGAAATCGAATAATGTGTTGGATGTCCAATACCGCAATCGGATCCACACCGGCGAACGGCTCATCGAGCAGAATGAATCGTGGGTCACTGGCGAGGGCGCGGGCAATTTCAACGCGCCGTCGCTCACCGCCGGATAAACTAATGGCCGCATTATTTCGAATATTTGTAATGTGTAATTCTTCCAACAACGTTTCCAGACGCTGCTCTAATGCTGGCTTGCTCAGGCCTTGTAATTCCAGCACCGCACGAATATTTTCCGACACGGTCAGCTTGCGAAAAATCGAGGCCTCTTGCGGCAGATACGACAGCCCAAGTTGGGCGCGGCGGTGAATCGGTAGGCGGGTAATGTCCTTGCCGTCCAGAAAAATCGCACCGCCATCCTCGGGCACCAGCCCAACCATCATGTAAAAACAGGTTGTCTTACCCGCGCCGTTTGGACCCAATAACCCAACGACCTCGCCGTTCTTGACGATGAGCGAAACATCCTTGACCACCGTACGTGACTTATAGCGTTTGGCAAGGTTCTTTGCTTCCAAAAACGTCACCGGTGCGCTGGATGAATCGATTTGCGAGAGTGCGCTGGTTTCAGGCAACAAGGTCTTCGGGTTGGCCGGATCCATTATTCGCCGTCTTCGATGGATTCAATTGTCGGTGTGTGCACTATTTTGGCGTGGGGGTTTGGACCTTGGGTTTCGGTTGAATGACCACCGACACCCGTTTGTTTGCGTCATTTCCGCCGCCTAACGCCTGATAAAACTCCGTCGAACCTTCATAGGACACGTAGTTGCCGCGCAACTCGTCTTTTTCTCGACGTAGCCAGGCGTTTATAAATAACTCAACTTTGTCAGTTCTGGAATCGTATTCAATTCGCTCGGCACTGCCGTCTACAAACTCTTCAACGCCATCGCGTTTGGTCCTAAATGTTGCGGGTTTACCGAGGCTTGTCGCTTTTTGACTGCCGTCTTTTTCTTGGCGAACGGTAATTTTCGCAGCCGTAATTTTTGTCGTACCCTGTGTGAGGATTACGTTGCCTTCGAACACGCTCACCTTTTGGTTATCATCCAAGGAAACCTTGTCCGCCTCCAGATTGATTGGCTTTTCGCGATCGGCTTTTTCTGCGTGGGAAATGATCGGTAAGCCGCAGATTAACGCGACCGCAACACTTGCTAAGAATCGTGCTCGACGGGCTCTAAGGTTTAGGCACATGGTAAGTAGCTTTCACTCGCGACAGGGTTGCAACCCGTGTCTTGTTATTAATTTCCATCCCGGCGGCAGTCATCGTGTTTTCGCCCTCTTGTAACGTGATGGTCTGATCGGTACTGCCGACACCGAGATCGGGAATGACATGAAAGTAGGTCGTTTGGCCGACCAGTCGCTGAAAGGTTTGGAACGGCTCGCGCACCAGTCGGACATTATCCAAAAAGAAAATTTCGTCAGCCTTGCCTGTCAACTTTGCTCTCGTCGAAGTAACAACCAGCGGCGCCTGGTTTTTTTCTTTCGCCGAGAATTGAACTTCTTCGACGTCAGTCGAATCGTTATCGGGAAAATGTATCATCCTCTTCGCCGTAATAGTATACCGCTCGCCACCATCGATGCCCAACTGTCGCGCGATGAAATTTTCGACGATCATATCCGGATCGTGCCTTGACTTATCTGGTTCGGGCTGCTTCATTTCCACAACTCGCATCAGCCAAAACGTTACGCCAGCCAACACCAGCATGAGGCCAATCGGCAACCCAATATTCGCGGCCGACTTCAATTTAAATAGCTTTCCTGCAAGGCTTGCAGCGTGCCCTGGTGGGACATAATCAGCTCGCAACACTCGCGCACGGCGCCATGGCCACCGCGCGCCTGGGTAACATAGTGAACTTGCTGTTTGACGAAGGCCGGGGCACCCGGCACCGTCACCGCGAGCCCGGCGCACCGCAGCACGGCCAAATCGAGCAAATCGTCACCCATATAACACGCCTCGACGGCGCTCAACTGTAGTGCATCTAGTAACGACGTAAACGTCGCGAGTTTATTTTCGCTGCCTTGATACAAATGGGTAATTCCGAGATTTTCAGCACGTCGCTCTACCCCGCGGCTGGTGCGGCCGGTGATGATGGCGAGTTCAACGCCGCTTTGTTTCAACATTTTTAAACCATGGCCGTCAACGACATTGTAGGCCTTGATTTCTTCTCCCGCGTCGCTGAGAAACAAGGCGCCGTCGGTCATAACGCCATCGACATCAAACACCGCGATTTTGATGCCTTTGGCGCGAGTGGTGAGATTTTGCATGTTGTAATTTTACGCCTAATTTTCGCCTCGTTCCTAGCGAACCTCTGATTAAGTCCGTCGCGGCCCGGGACTTAAGCAGAAGTTCCCTAGTAATTCAGATGACTCCGGCGCGCATGAGATCGTGCGTATGGAGCGCCCCAAGCAGGCAATTCTGTTGGTCGACGATCAACACGCAGGTAATCTTTCGCGACTGCATCAGTTGCGCCGCTTCGGCCGCGAGTTTGTCCGATGGCATGGTGTGCGGATTACGAGTCATTACATCGGCAATTCTCACTCCGCGCAGATCGGCATTTTTCTCTAGCGTCCGACGCAAATCGCCGTCGGTAAAGATGCCGATCAGATGGTTTGCGTCGTCCACCACCGCCGTCGCGCCAAGACCTTTGCGCGTCATTTCCAGAAGTGCGTCTTGAAGCGACGCACGTTCACTAATT
>JANNFT010000284.1:0-1955 GCA_031380185.1 Pseudomonadota bacterium | reverse complement strand
TTTCATCTGGCAAGGCCGATATGGTCGCCATCGCCCGCGCGGTCATGGATAACCCGCACTGGGCGTGGCAGGCCGCGCGTGAGGTGGGTGCGGAGACGGCATATGCGGGGCAGTATCAGCGCTGTCATCCTTCGGTTTGGAAACCTTGAGAATTCGCGGCGGCTAATATTGCCTTCGCCCGCCAATAATCCATTCTGTCATTCCCGCGAAGGCGGGGAATCCATTTGGCCTTAGCAAGTCAGCATGGATTCCCGCCTTCGCGGGAATGACAAGCAATTAACTTAATCTGCGGTGCGTGTCGCTCACCAACCGTCACTGCGTGGGCGCAAACGACCTGCCCACTTTATGTGCCTACGCCAGGACGCCCATGGTTGCTGCCTGTCAGGCCATGCCTTGGCAGGAGGCAAGCAACAAGTGGGTCGTGGCAATGGCCAAAGAAAAATGCAGTGCGTAGGTTGGGGTGAGGTATGAACCCCAACACGGGTCCTCGCGTTATCATCACGGCTCATGTATTGCCGCCGAACCCAGGTTGGGCGACGCCGGTTGGGGCGTGGCGGTGGATGTTGGGGTTCGTCCCTCACCCCAACCTACGGCGATGACAAGGTGGCCTTGGGCCACGAGTGGTTCGAGTCGCGATAAAAATCGCTTCCGCTTCAACGCCGACACAATCGAAAATACCCAAGGCCGAATTGCAAGCACCATGCCGACGCTTGCGCGTTTAGAAATCGCCAGCGAATTATCGATTTCCGCTAGTTCGTTGAACCCCACTGCGATGTGTTCCAACTTACGTTTGATAATCGACATCGATACATGGCTTAGCTCGCGCGCCTCGCAAATCTGCGCCAGGCGTTTCAATGTAAAAGCGGAAGTTGAAAATAGACGCTTCACGCTCGCTTCGCTCAAGCCAATTTTCTGCGCGAGCATGGCGTAAGTGACGCCTTTTTCTTTGAGGAATTGTTTCAGCGCTGCGGTGATTTGTTGGGAATGGTCCATGGCTGACACGTGGGGATGAGAATGCGTGGATAGTAGTGAAGACGCGATACCGGCGTCCAATTTCAGTTTTTTCGCCATCGCGCCAGGAAGCGCGTTGTGCTTGGCTCGTGGCATGGCATGCCTGGAGAAGTGCATTTATATTGGCTCGAAGGCCATGCCTTAGCAACGTCAAACGCCTTCATATTGCATGGATTGTTAGAATGCAAGCATGGAATTCAACATCTACTGGCGCCTCGCTGGTTTCTATTTCACTTACTTTGCCTTCGTCGCCGCCTATTCCTCGTACTGGAGTTTGTATGTGCAATCGCTTGGATTTGCCGCGGCGCAGATCGGCACGTTGATGGCGATGCAACAAGTCATGCGTATTTTCGCGCCGACGTTTTGGGGCGCCGCGAGCGATCGCATCGGCCGGCCCGATTGGGTGATTCGGTTGACCACGCTCGCTGCGGTAGTGGTGTTTTGCGCGGTGTTTATTTCGTCCGGTTTCACGTGGCTATTTGCGGTGATGTCGGCGGTGGGTTTTCTTTGGAGCGGCGCGTTGCCGTTAGTGGAAGCGTCAACGTTGCAGCGCCTGGGTGGCGCGACGGCGCATTATGGGCGCGTGCGGTTGTGGGGTTCCATCGGCTTTGTCGTTGTGGTCAGCGGAGTTGGCGCGCTGTTGGATGTCATCGCAATTTCCCGCCTACCGGTGATATTACTGATTCTGATGTTCGCGATGTTGGTGTTCGCCTGGCTGGTTCCGCGCGGTGCGTCATCGACTCACGCCGGCGACAAAAATTCAGTTTTCTCGATTTTGCGCCAGTCTAAGGTGTTGGCGTTTTTCGCCGCGTGTTTTCTGATGTCCTTTGCGCACGGACCGCTTTACGTATTTTTTTCGATTTATCTGGTCGACCACGGCTATAGCAAGACCAGCGTCGGCATGCTGTGGTCCGTCGGCGTGCTGGTTGAGATCGCGATATTTC
>JANNFT010000270.1:0-2772 GCA_031380185.1 Pseudomonadota bacterium | reverse complement strand
GAACGCGGCGAATCCAAGCCGATCTTACTCATGGTGTGTTTAAATTTTTCGCGATCTTCGGCTTTGTCGATGGCTTCTTTAGTGGCGCCGATCATCTGCACGTTATATTTTTCGAGCACGCCATGCTTCGCCAGATCGAGCGCGCAATTCAACGCGGTCTGTCCGCCCATGGTAGGCAGCAGCGCATCGGGACGTTCCTTGGCGATGATTTTCTCGACGACTTGCCAGGTGATCGGCTCGATATAAGTCACGTCCGCCATATTCGGATCGGTCATGATCGTCGCCGGATTGGAGTTCACCAAGATGACTCTGAAACCCTCTTCGCGCAACGCCTTGCACGCCTGCGCGCCGGAGTAATCGAACTCGCACGCCTGACCGATGACGATCGGCCCGGCGCCGATGATGAGTATGGATTTAATGTCGGTGCGCTTTGGCATTAGTCGTTGCTCATCTTACTTGCCACCTGCATTCTCCATCATCGTCACAAACCGATCGAATAAGTAACTGACTTCGTGTGGCCCCGGACTTGCCTCGGGATGCCCTTGAAAACTAAACGCCGGAACGTCGCTGCGCTCGATGCCTTGCAAGCTGCCATCGAACAATGAGCGATGGGTTGCCCGCACGTTACTCGGCAAAGTATTTTCGTCGACGGCAAAGCCGTGGTTTTGACTGGTGATGAATACGCGGCGGGTATTCAAATCCTGCACCGGATGGTTCGCGCCGTGGTGGCCAAATTTCATCTTGACGGTTTTTGCACCAGAGGCGAGACCGAGCAACTGGTGTCCGAGACAGATGCCGAACGTCGGCGTGTTGGTCGCGACGATTTCCTGGATCGCTTTGATGGCGTAGTCGCAAGGTTCCGGGTCGCCCGGGCCATTGGATAAAAATACGCCATTGGGTTTGAGTGACAGCACGCTCGCCGCAGGCGTTTGCGCTGGCACGACCGTTAAGCGGCAACCGCGTTCGGCAAGCATGCGCAGAATATTATTTTTCACACCGTAGTCATAGGCCACCACGTAAAGAGGCGCGTCGTTGCGACGTGGCCTCGCGCCATTGGCTTTGAAGCCGGCGCCTAGCGCCCAAACGCCTTCGCGCCATTCGAATGGTTTGTTGCAACTCACCACTTTGGCGAGGTCCATGCCGGCCAAACCGGGGAATGCGCGCGCGAGCTTCAACGCTTCGTCGACATCGATTTTACCCGCCATGATGCACCCGCTTTGCGCACCCTTCTCGCGCAGAATACGAGTCAAGCGCCGCGTATCGATGTCCGCAATGCCAAGCACCTCACCGGCACGCAGGTAAGTCGACAAATCTTGTTCGCTACGAAAGTTACTCACTAATCGCGGCAAGTCGCGAATCACCAAACCCGAGGCAAAAATCCGATGGGATTCGACATCCTCGCCGTTGATGCCGGTGTTGCCGATATGGGGATAAGTCAGCGTGATGATCTGGCTGCAATAGGAAGGATCCGTCAAAATTTCTTGGTAGCCGGTCATGGCGGTATTGAACACGACCTCACCAACGGAATGACCTACGGCGCCGATGGAAGCGCCGTGAAAAATCGAGCCGTCAGCAAGAACTAAAACGGCGGGCTCGTGATGCAAGGTCATTTAGGACTCCGAAGCAAAACCCCGAAACATGTATTGATTTTTTGATAACGGGGTGAAAACGCAGTACGCAAAAAAACGGGAAAGGTCTCGTGACCCTTCCCGTCTTCTTATTTGTTGGATTCTACCGCAAACGGAAGGTTGAAGCAATTGCGGAACGCGACACCACGGATACGCGCCGGGTTAAAGGCTATCCACTTCCCCCAAGTATCCCCAGCAAAAAATTTACCGGACGACTCTCGGTTCGATTGAGCCCTTAAACGAGTTATTTTCTAGGTAAATGGCGCCACATCCTACTTGACCAAGTGGGGATTTGATTCGGAAATCAGAATAGTATTCAACCATGGTCAGCTCTCACCGGCCGTTGTTGGAAGGTTGGAGATGCTGTGACACAAACGACAAATTGGTTGAAGTGTGAGGGCGCTGACCTAATTTTTCCAAGGAGCAAATTATGTACCCAAAGCAACTGTATCTCGGACTGGCAATCCTAACCGTCGCGGTCACCGCGCAAGCCAACGCCATTAGTGGCAATCCGCTGCACCCTAGCTATTACTGGAGCGCAGCGGTGGACGTGCAGGCCAAAACATCCGGCGCAAAACCGTATGTCGACAGCCGCAATCCACTGCACCCGACCTACGCGCGTGTCACGGTTGATTGGCAACCTGCCGTCGCGTTGATAAGCACAGGTTATCGCGACAGCAACAACCCGCTGCATCCAAGCTTCACACGATGACAGTGGAACGGATGGGCTGATATTCGGCCCATCCGTCAATTGACGATTGGCTGGAAGGCGCATGGCCTTAGGCCAGCCCCTGGGTACTGGGCCTTCAGATAGGTGCGGCATGAGCAAAACGTGCACGTGGTTGGTCATGAGGACGTAGGCATGCACGGCGCAGCCGAACTGCTCGGCAAACTCTTTTAGGTAATGCAAACAGAACTGATAGTCCTGTTCGGCGTAAAAATACGCAGCGCGATTGTTGCCGCGATGAATATGGATTCCCGCTTTCGCGGGAATGACAATTCTGCTTGCGGATGGGCAAAGCCTTGCGTGGAGCAACGCCTACAAATTGGTCGTTGCGAGTTACCTGTTTTGGCATGGCCAAACTGCTCACGGACCAAGAACCCACTGCAGAGTCGTCCCTCCCTTTTCTAAAGGGAGGCCAGG
>JANNFT010000266.1:0-2682 GCA_031380185.1 Pseudomonadota bacterium | reverse complement strand
TGTTTTAGTAGGGTGCCTGGAGAAGAAAGCGGGGCGCGGCTTTCCAGGTATATGTGGCTGACGGGCAAGCTGCGTAAGGGGCGTGGCTCAGCGATTCGATCGCTTTCGGAATGTACGACCACCGGCGTGTCATTTATTGACATGTCATCCCCGCGAAGGCGGGGATCCAATTTCTAGGCGCCAAATGGATTCCCGCTTTCGCGGGAATGACAGCGTGGGCGAAACATACTCCGTTGCAACTCCATGACGTTCAAAGCAAGACTAAATTGTCTCGATGTATCAACTCCAATTCGTCGACATAACCCAATATCGTCTCGATCTCACTACTCGGCTTACGCAGAATTTTGCGCGTTTCGTCGGCGCTGTAATTGATCAAGCCGCGCGCGATTTCCTTGCCGTTGCTGTCGATACACGCGACCACGGCGCCGCGTTCGAACTCGCCGGACGTGGCAATCGCACCGATCGGCAACAAGCTCTTGCCTTCTTGCAGCAGCGCCTTGACGGCGCCCGCGTCCAACGAAATTTTTCCGCGTACTTGCAGATGGTCGGCCAGCCATTGTTTGCGCGCCGCGAGGGTGGGCGTGTCCGCCAACAACGTCGTGCCGAGCGCTTCGCCCTGCGCCAAGCGCAGCAACACATTCGGTTCGCGACCGGAGACGATGACGGTGTGCGCGCCGCTGCGTGCGGCGCGTTTCGCGGCGATCACTTTGGTGAGCATGCCGCCGCGCCCGAGATGGCTGCCGGCGCCGCCCGCCATCTGTTCCAATTCCGGTGCGCCGGCTTGGGCGTGCCGAATCAAGGTCGCGCCCGGATTCTTGCGCGGATCGGCGGTGTAAAGGCCCGCTTGATCGGTGAGAATGATCATCGCGTCTGCTTCAACCAAATTCGTCACCAATGCGCCGAGCGTATCGTTATCGCCGAACTGAATTTCCTCGGTGGCAACCGTGTCGTTCTCGTTGATGACCGGAACGACGTTGAGCTCGAGCAAGGTGCGCAAAGTCGAACGTGCGTTCAGATAGCGTTTGCGTTCCGCGAGATCATCATGAGTCAATAAAATTTGCGCTGTCGCCAGTCCGTGTTCGCGAAAGCAGGACTCGTAAACTTGCACTAAACCCATCTGCCCGACGGCCGCGGCAGCTTGCAGTTCGTGCACGGCGTGGGGACGGCGCTTCCAGCCCAAACGTTGCAAGCCTTCGGCAATGGCGCCGCTGGATACCAGCAAGACTTGTTTGCCTAAGGTTTTCAATTCGGCGATTTGCGCGACCCAGCCAGCGATGGCCGTGCGGTCTAGACCCGTGCCGTCATTGGTCAACAGGCTGCTGCCAATTTTGACGACGATGCATCTCGCATGTTTGACGACCTCAGTCATTCGTCTGCGGCCGAGTCCAGCTCGGGTCTTTTGGTTTGATCTAAATGATCCATGATGGCGTAGGTGAGCGCTTTGCAGCCTGCGCCGGTTAGCGCCGAGATAGTAAAGCACGGGGCTTTGTCGCCCAGCGCCTTCTGAATTTTTTTAGTTTGTTTGGCGGCTTCTGCGTCATCGAGCATGTCGACTTTGTTCAGCACCAGCCAACGCGCTTTTTTAAATAATTCTTCGTCGTATTTTTTCAGTTCGCCGATGATGGCCTTGCCCTCAACGCGGGGATCGGTCGCTTCGTCGAGCGGCGCCATGTCGATGATGTGCAGCAACAACCGGGTGCGCTGCAAATGGCGCAGAAATTGGTGACCGAGGCCGGCGCCTTCCGCCGCGCCTTCGATCAGGCCGGGAATATCGGCGATGACGAAGCTGCGGTTTTCATCGACGCGCACCACGCCCAAATTAGGATGCAATGTAGTGAACGGATAGTCGGCGACTTTCGGCCGCGCCGCGGAGACGGCGCGGATGAACGTCGATTTACCGGCGTTCGGCATGCCGAGCAGGCCGACGTCAGCCAAAACTTTCAATTCGAGCTTGAGTTCTCTTTGCTCGCCCGGTTCGCCCGTCGTGAATTGACGCGGCGCGCGGTTGGTGCTGGATTTGAAATGAATATTGCCGAGGCCGCCCTTGCCGCCTTTTGCGATCAGAGCCCGCTCCCCGTGCGTGGCCAAATCGACAATGAGTTCACCGGTTTCCTTGTCGCTAAAAACAGTGCCGACGGGTACGCGCAGCTCGATGTCTTCACCGCCTTTTCCATAGCAATCCGCGCCGCGGCCATTTTCACCGTGCTTGGCGCGGTGGATGCGGGCGTAGCGATAGTCGATCAAGGTATTGATATTGCGATCGGCGATAGCGTAAATGCTGCCGCCGCGACCGCCGTCACCGCCGTTCGGTCCGCCAAATTGAATAAACTTTTCGCGCCGCATACTGGCGGAACCGTCCCCACCGTTGCCGGCAAGAACTTCTATCGCTGCTTCGTCAAAAAACTTCATGTGATGCTTTCAATGCCTGTACGTGGTGGGCGTCTGGCCTCGGGCTACCTAGAGCCAGAGGCAATACCAGTGCGGCGGTCAGGCCATGCATTGCCACGCGGTAGTAACCATGCGGCTGCTGGCGACCCTCATTGTAATTTGTACTGCTAAAAAAACAAAAGCCCCGTCGAACGACAGGGCTTCTAGTCATCCACGTAAATTTGAATTTACGCGGGCGTAACGCTCACCATGCGGCGTTTCGCTGCGCCCTTGACGCGGAACTCGACCGTTCCG
>JANNFT010000245.1:0-2248 GCA_031380185.1 Pseudomonadota bacterium | reverse complement strand
CGTTTGCGGACTGCGCCAAACCGACCGCCTGGCGACTCCACGGCAGCGCACGCGACTCAAACGCGCAACCGATTAGATCGAACAGACAAAGCTTGGTCTTATCGAACCCCTCGCAGTGCGAATCGCGCATAGCGCTGTTTTAACTCAGCTCGATGTGCTGCCCAGCGCGGTCATCGATAAGACCAAGCTTTGTCTGTTTGATCTAATCGGTTGCGCGTTTGAGTCGCGTGCGCTGCCGTGGAGTCGCCAGGCGATCGGTTTGGCGCAGTCCGCAAACGAGCGGCAAGGCGCGACGATCATCGGCTCACGCCAACGGGTTGCTTATGGTGACGCAGCGTTCGCCAATGCGGTGATGGGTCACGGCTTGGTGCGTGAAGACATGCATTCCGGCAGCATCAGCCATCTGGGTATCGTTGTGCTGCCGACGCTGTTAGCACTGTCGCAATATCGCCGCGTATCCGGTCTGGACTTCATCACGGCGGCGGTCATTGGTTACGAGGTCGGTGGACAAGTCGGGCGGGCGGCGATGGATGCGGAAGTGGCAAAAATTCATCGGCCCACCGGCATTTCCGGCCCGATTGGCGCGGCTGCAGCGGGGGCGCGCCTGTTGGCGCTGAATGTCGAAGCGATGACCAGTGCGCTTGCGCTGGGCACGAACACGACGCTGGGATTCAATCAGTGGGCGCATACCGGCGGTAGCGAGATGTTTTTTCAAGCGGGATTTGCGGCGCGCAATGCCGTTGCTGCCGTTCGCTTGGCCGAGGCGGGCGCCTTCGCTTCACCGTCCGCGTTAGATGGCGAAGCCGGATTGTTCGCAGCATTGAACAAACGATCTTCCGCCGCGCGTGTGGCCATGTTCGCGGGTGAACCTGAAATATTGTCGGTCTATCACAAGCCTATTCCCGCTTGCAATTTCGCGCAGACCGCGTGCCAAGCGGCACTGCGCTTATCGCGCGATAAAAAGATCGTGGCTGATCGAATTGGGTCGATTACAGTGCGCGTTCCACGCGCCGGAAAGTTGTATCCAGGATGCGATTTCAGTGGACCGTTTGCCCACATCTTGCAAGCGAAAATGAGCATCCAGTACAACGTTGCCGCAGCGTTGATCCTTGGCGATGTTTCGGAAAAGAATTTCGATCTGTTGCAGCATCCGGCGTTGCATCGACTTATTGGAATGACGCAGTTGGAAGTCGATGGTGAGATGACGCGCGCCTATCCGGGCCTGCAAGGCGGCGCAGTTGAGGTCACTGAAATCGGTGGCGCCGTGCATCAGCTTCGACTCGAAAACGTCGTTAACGCAACGGCGGAAGAAGTGCGCGCTCGATTTAAGGTGGCAGCAACGAGTGTGGTCGGCACCACGCGCGCGGCAGAGATTGAACATTTCATCGATACGCTGGAGCAAAGCGAAGATGCAGGCGCGTTGAGCGCGTCGCTGCAAGCGGCGATCGATTAAGTACGCGGCATAGTCATGCGGGCCATGGCCTGAATAATTATTAGAAAGCGAACGAGGGTCATAAGATGAGAAGCAAAATTCTCACGGCACAGGGCAAGTGAGTTCATCGCAATTCCTAGAAAATTTTCTCCAGGCGCTATCCGCCGGGTTACTGACCGGCGCGATTTACGGCCTGATGTGCGTCGGTCTGAGCGTTATTTTCGGCGTGATGCGCGTGATCAATTTCGCTCACGGCGATTTCATGATGCTGGGCATGTACACGGCTTTTTACGCATTTGGCGCCCTTGGACTACCCGCGATATTTGGCGCCAATATTGCGCCTTACGTCGCGGCATTGTTGGCCGGGCCGGTCATATTCTTTTGCGGCGTGATTACCCATAGATTTCTCGTCAGCAAAGTGACCGGTATGCGCGGCAGCACGCTCGCCGCCGAAGGGCACTATGCGCAATTAATCCTGACGCTCGGCATCGCATTGATCTTGCAAAACGGTGGTCTGTATCTGTTCGGCTCGTCGCCGGTTTCGATACCGACGCCACTGGCGTCGAGCGCCTGGGAAGTCGGACCGCTGTATGGCGATTTCGTCTCCGTCTTTATCAATCAGGGGCAGTTGATAGCGGCGATCATCGCAGTGGTTGTGGTGCTTGCCTTTGTGCTATTCATGGGCAGATCGCAGCTCGGAAAATCCTTGCGGGCGGCAGCGGATAATCCCGAAGCTGCGACGTACATGGGCATCGACGTCGCTAAGGCGCACCGGATGGCGTTCGGATTCGGAGTCGGCATCACGGCGATTGGCGG
>JANNFT010000239.1:0-8823 GCA_031380185.1 Pseudomonadota bacterium | reverse complement strand
CGACACCGGCGTCGCGTACCTCTCGTGCCGTATTCAAATTGGCAACGGTCACCGCGTGAGCGGCTTCGGCAGCCACTGCCTCGTCAATTGCGAGTTGCTCTTCTGATGTAGGAGGTGTTAGGGGGTCGCCATTGCCGAGGGCGTTTGCCTGGGCCCGTTCGTTCTGTGCTAGGACGCGGGCCTGGTATTCGGCATCGGAAGCTGGCTTGAAAGTCTGGTAGATGGCCGTAACGGCAGCAAGGTCGGCCATCTGAGTGGTGGAGCCGGCGCGCGTCAAGGCCGTCAAGATCGCGGCTGGGTTGCCTAGTGTCTGGTCGACGATCAGGTTGGAGATCGTGCGCAGGCTCGGATCGACGACCAGCGCAGCTGGATTTGGATTGTTCGGATTGAAAGCCGGAAGGTTGGTTGGCGCATAGGTGGGCGCTGTCGATCCGGCGGGCCCGAAATTAAGCACGGCACCCGCGGGCCTAAACGTTGGATACATGAGCGTGGGAAAAAGTTGATCCGCCGCCCCCCACGTTACCTGACCGGGGAGCCGGTGGTTGAGGTTGCCATCGACAGTGCGCAGCCCGGCACTTATGTTGTATGCGGGCACCAGGCCGCCGGGCCCGAATAACGGCGTTCCCGCGGCGTGCGCCTCTGCGATCTTGATTTGTTCAAGAATGAAGACGAGGTCCGACTTGATCATTGTGGCAGCCATGATTAATACTCCTTCTTAATAGTTCTGATTTGAACCGGTGCGTTGAAAGTCAATCAACCCTCGTACGCACTGGCGAATACGGCGGTGTTGGTTTGATGCGAGGCAAAGACGAGAGGGCTGCGACTGCCAAACAAGGGATCGGCCCGCCCATAACATGAACGAACCGACCTTGCAACGGCTATTGTTTCCAGACAAACGATCGAAGGGGGAATTGACGGGAAGTGCGACAATGCGCCCATGCGACGCCGACAATCTGCGCGTACGGCGCACAATTTGAACCGGCTCGCCCGAGAACGAATCGGACGCAGAGGGCACCGGCACTCGCCTAACGCGTCGTGGCTCGTTGTACCGGCCGCAACCGATAGTCAGCCTGTTTTTTTTGTAAAACATCCTCAGCCTTTTGCATAGTATTCTCCTGTTTTTTGTCGCGAGCTTTCATCGCGAATTGTTTTTCTTGGTTTCGTTTTTGCCCTATTGCCTTTTTATCCAGCCGTTATTCACGATTGTTGTGCGATAGATTCGATCGGCGGTATTTCGTTTCAACTGGCGAAATTCCGCAATGAGTGGAATATTGTCACCAATTTAATGAAAATAATGCCAGGTAACCCTGATACTGGTGGAGGGTTTAGCGGATAGTGTTGTAGGGTTTAGTAGAATTAACTTGTAGGGTTTCCATACCTCGCCAGGACCCAAGCTGGGGGCGGCTCCTGGCGATGTTAATGGATTGCTTAGTAACGCGGATGCAACGAGATATGAGACACTTACCTCACCCTGTCATTCTTTGCAACGCGTAGAATTTGCTTTCATGAGTTTGGCGTCGCTCGGCACAATTTCCGCGCTAGGGTCACCCGCGCGCACGATGGCGCCCGGTGACGTGAACTTGAGATACATGACTTCACCGCTGGCCGGTGCTTTGACGACTTGACGTACGGCGGCGTCATCCGATTTGCGCCGTTCCTGTTCGATTTCAGCCAATTGGCCGCCGGTCACTTTCAACTGATCACGCGCCGTCTGCAGAAATTAATTTTGAATCGACTTGATTTTCAAATCGCTTTCGCCACTTTGCCGGCGAGGCCATCGCGCGGCGCCTCGAACAAGGCAGTCTCTTTAAACCAACCCTTGTTGGACGCGATCGTCTTGCTCGGCGGCTGCTAACAGATCCGTGGCAATGACCAAGGTGTTGGCGAGGCTTTGTTCCGCGTCTAGATGGGACTGCGCAGCCCGTTCAACGTAAATGCGAGAGGCCAAACGATTGCGGTCTGCTTCGACGCCCACGTCTCCCAGCACCAGTATCGGATCGCTCGCTTTAACGTATTGGCCATCGCACACCAGCCCAGTACGCACGATGTCGCCTTCTAAGTGCGACTTCAAGAATGCAACACAACGCTAGGTGATCAGACCGTGCTCAAGTGCGTAGCGCACTAACTCGGTATTGCTGTGCATGCCTAGTTTATTCAGCACGCGTGTTCGATAGGTCGAAATCGTTTTGGCGCTTAAATTCAATTCATCGGCAATTTGATTTAGGTGCTTTCCTTCGGCGATTGCGCATAAGACTGTAAACTCTCGGTTCGACATAAGATCGTACAGTGTTTCCTTTGGCTTATTTCTTAGCTGAGTGGCTAACTGCAGTGCGAGCGCCGGGCTCACGTACGCGCCGCCCTCGACAACTTTATGAATCGCCGAAATTAGATTGTCAGGGGCGCTCGATTTTGTAATGTAACCGGCCGCGCCTTCTTTAAGCACGCGCATGGCGTATTGTTCCTCTGGATACATGGTCAGAATTAACACCGGAAGGTCGGGTTTTTCGAGCTTGATCAGGCGCAGAACGTCCAAAGTGTTATGCCCCGGCATGTTGAGGTCCATCACGATTACATCCCATTGCTCACTGCGAATTCTTTTTAAAGCTTGGGTAGCCGTGTCTGCTTCGCCGACATATTCGATATCCGGCTCGTCAGCCAATATGCGCCGAATCCCGGAGCGGACTAACACGTGATCGTCGACGACTAGAATCCTAAGTCTGTCGTTAGTCACGCGAGCGCTAGCAATGGCATGCGGAAGAATACTCTTGTGCCGACGGTCGTTCGCCGGCTAATCTTCAGCTCACCGCCGAGCCGCCTAGCGCGCTCGAACATTCCTGCGACCCCAAGTGAACCAGGATCTAATATTTGCGCTGGCGAGATTCCCTTGCCGTTGTCCATTATTTCGATTTCTAGGTGGCCTTCGTTACGGCGTACCTTAATCTCGATCATGGAAGCTTGCGCGTGCCGCGCCACGTTGGTGAGCGATTCTTGAAACGTACGAAAGATATCTGCGGCGCTTTCGTCACGCAATGATGGAAGATCATCGATATCAAATTGCAGATTGCACGGTATTGCAATCGCTTCTTGAAACTCCTTCGCATATAACTCAATGGCGCGCCAAAGTCCAAATTGTTGCACCGAGTTGGGTTTGAGTTGGCCGGCGATACGGGTTACCGCTTCCATTGCAGCGTCAACTCGATCAAGCATGATCGGCCATTGGCCGTCCACGACTCGCCGTGTCCCGCCAGTCGTCTTCGACGAACGTTTTAAGTCAATCTTGATGGCCATTAACAGTGCGCCCAGTTCATCGTGAACATCGCGCGCAATCGTCGCTCGCTCGTCCGCGCGGGCGGCCTGCGCAACAGTGAGCGCATCGAACTCTGTCGCCGATGAAGAGTTTGGTGTATGCGTCGATCCGCTCGGCGCGACCGCGGCGTTACTTAACCTCGGTGGTCCATCGGGCGTTCTTTTGGTTCGCAGTCGCATAGACAACAATAAAATTAACGCGACGGTGCTAGCCGCTAGGATCGCAGTGCTCAGGATTTCATAATATTCCCGCTTTCGAATTTGAATAAGTTGACCCGCGAGGGAAAACCTCACTGTCTCAAGTAACGCAGGCACGCGCTCCCGAAGGAGCGATAATGTCAGCGTATCGGCGTGCAGTTGCTCGACGATCAAGGTCGAATGCGGGCCGAGCTCGCGAAAACCATTGCTGTTCGACGAGCGTTCGTTGCGGCTCAGCGTTTGCAGAAGCGGTAGGAGGACGGACTTATAAACAGGACCGTAGGGCCGTTGATTGAGCCGTTCAAGGCTCGAATTCAATCGCCGGCGCGAACTTTCTATAGGCGCCAAGTCTCGGCTTTCGCCCGTCACCATGTAGCGTCTCTCGAGCAGATCAAGATGATCAATTGCCCTTTGGATCTGGTTTATCTCATCCAAGTAGCCAGTCGTTATGCTGTACACATCGAAAATTCGTTGCGAGTATAGGATCGACGGTAGGGCAATGGTGCTAATCGTAGCCAATAGCACAATCGTGATGCCCAAAACAATAGGCAGTTTGGCATTGGCGCCCCGGAAAAAAGTACGTGTAGAGGCTAGCAAAGTTTTCATAGTCCTTGGACGCAGATGTGGGTTTTTCAGCTTCGCCATCGCATGAGACGGCAATGATCCGCGTGAATGTTCAGACGTTAGGGGCATAGTCGGCCTGAAAATATGAACGGAAATACTCTGCATGAGACCCGGCGCAATTGCGGCAGGAGAGCGCCACGACGCCGAAACACAAATATGATAAGTGCCGTATTACTGCAGCGGGCAACACGATTGCAGGAACTTGAGAAGCGACCGGCGAGGACTGACGTTCCAAGTCTCGCCGACCAGCAGCTTTAGTTGTTTTGGGCCAACAAAACCCAATACACAGACGCGTCGCAAAATGGACGCAACTAGCGATGTGCTCAAGAAATAAAAAAATACCCAAACCAAACATACTTAGGCCAGCCTCCTAAGGATGGTGCCGTACTGAATCCTTCTTATTAATTTGTTATGTCAGTTTCTTCGGACCCAATTATTAATTTTCACAACCACGAACGAACTTAGCGTACCGCAACGACGTTTCAATTTTATTTTGTTATGTCAGTTTTTCTGGAAAAAATCATTAATGGTCACTGCCACGAACGACTAAATCCAACGTCGTCGAAATTTCAGTCAGCCTAAAGTTGTAGAAATCCGTCAGGATATATATCGAAACATATAGATTTCGACTCCCTTAGGCGTCCTGGAGATCGTTTCTTAATCAGTATGCAGAATCCGTGCCAGTTTTTTAACATACTGATATTATTGTATTATTTTTGAGGTCGTTAGGATTCAGCGGTGCGGGTGTAAAGTTTTTCGACAGTGGCGAAGTAATCGTTCGAACCAACTGTTTCCGGTTGGATCGCGATGGATACAAGCCACCAGCGCGTGTTCAGCGGTTAAAGAAACATTGAAGGATTTCAGCGAACTTCCGCGAAAGTAGAAACGGCGCCGGAAACCGAAACATTCTGGAATCCTGCGCCGTTGATGGTAGGTCGTGGCAGGCTCGAACTGCCGACCAACGGATTAAAAGTCCGCTGCTCTACCGACTGAGCTAACGACCCGTAATCAGCAAAACGTTGATTATAAAATTATTTGCCCTACTCGGTCAATTTTCCCTGCGATTGCGTTACGTTTTGGTCAAACCTAATTCGCGCGCCAGATAGAGCCACGTCTCGACGACGGTATCCGGATTCAGGGACATGGTTTCGATTCCTTCGTCTACTAACCACTTGGCGAGATCAGGGTGATCCGACGGGCCCTGGCCGCAGATGCCGGCGTACTTTTGCGCTTTGCGGCAGGCTTGAATGGCCATGTGCAGCATTTGTTTGACCGCCGGATCGCGTTCGTCGAACGAATGCGCCACCAGCCCGGAGTCGCGATCCAGCGCGAGCGTGAGTTGCGTCATGTCGTTCGAACCGATTGAGAAACCATCAAAACGTTTTAGGAACTCGTCGGCGAGAATCGCGTTAGAGGGTACTTCGCACATCATAATGATGCGCAGGCCGTTCCTGCCGCGTTCCAGGCCGTGTTTCTTGAGTATTTCCAAGGTGCGATCCGCTTCGCCGACCGTGCGCACGAACGGCACCATGATTTCGACGTTGGTGAGCCCCATGACGTCGCGCACTTTTTTGAGTGCGGTGAGTTCGAGTTCGAAACAGTCGGCGAACGAAGCGGCGATGTAGCGCGCGGCGCCGCGAAAGCCGATCATCGGATTCTCTTCGTGCGGCTCATAGACGCTGCCGCCGATCAAGTTGCGATATTCATTGGATTTAAAATCCGACAAACGCACAATTACTTTTTTCGGATAGAACGCGGCGGCGAGCGTCGCAATGCCTTCGGTAAGTTTGTCGACATAAAATGTTTTTGGATTCGCATAACCGATGCAGCGAGCTTCCACTTCCTTGCGCAAGTCCGGCGATATATTCGGATAGTCGAGCGCGGCGCGCGGGTGCATACCGATCATTGCGCTGATGATGAATTCTAAACGGGCGAGGCCGATGCCATGATTCGGAATGCCTTGAAAATCGAACGCCAGTTGAGGATTGCCGACGTTCATCATGATTTTCACCGGAAGGTCCGGCAGTTTATCCAGCGCCAAGTTTAGAATTTCAAACTTGAGATTGCCGCGATAAACGTTACCGGTGTCACCCTCCGCGCACGAGACCGTGACTTGCGAACCGGCCTTCAACACGTCCGTCGCATTGCCACAGCCGACGATCGCCGGAACACCCAATTCGCGCGCGATGATCGCCGCGTGGCAAGTGCGACCGCCGCGATTGGTGACGATCGCAGAGGCGCGCTTCATCACCGGCTCCCAATTGGGATCGGTCATGTCGGTGACCAAAATATCGCCGGGTTGCACTTGATCCATCGCGCCCGAGTCAAAGATGATGCGCACCGTGCCCGCGCCGATTTTTTGGCCGATGGCGCGACCCGTCGCGAGCAACTCGCCCTTGTCCAGCAAGCGATAGCGGCTGTATTTTTCCTGCTTACCTTGCGACTTAACCGTCTCCGGGCGCGCCTGCAGAATGTACAGTTTCCCGTCGCCGCCGTCGCGTCCCCACTCGATGTCCATGGGGCGTTGATAATGTTGCTCAATAATCATCGCGTAGCCGGCGAGTTCTTCCGCTTCGGCATCGCTGATGGAAAAGCGATTGCGATCCGCTTCGGCAACATCCAACGTGACCGTTGATTTGCCCGCTGCGCGCGCTTCGGAGAACACCATCTTGATCGCCTTCGAGCCGATGCTTCGACGCAAAATCGCCGGGCGCTTATTTTTTAGGCAGACCTTGCTGACGTAAATTTCGTCGGGGTTCACCGCGCCTTGCACCACGGTTTCGCCGAGGCCGTAACTCGAAGTGATGAATACCACATCCTTAAAGCCCGATTCCGTATCGAGAGTAAATATCACGCCGGCGGCGCCGATGTCGCTGCGCACCATGCGCTGAATGCCTGCTGAAAGCGCGACTTCGCTGTGAACAAAGTTTTTGTGAACGCGATAGGAAATAGCGCGATCGTTATACAGCGATGCGAAAACGTGTTTCACCGCGACCAGAATATTATCGAGCCCGTGAATATTAAGATAGGTTTCCTGTTGGCCGGCGAATGATGCGTCGGGCAAGTCTTCCGCCGTCGCGGAGGATCGCACCGCGACAGAAATTTCGGAGCCGGCTTCCTCCAGCATTTGCTTGTATGAGGCGGCAATTGCTTGGTTCAGCGCCGCTTGCAACGGCGCGTCGATTACCCATTGGCGAATTGTCTTTCCGGCATGCGCCAGTGCATTGACATCCTCGATATCGAGTTTGCTCAACACCGCTTCGATGCGATCTTCGAGAGAATTGTGCTGAAGAAATTCACGAAATGCGAATGCGGTGGTGGCAAATCCGCCCGGTACGCGAACGCCGGATTGCGCCAACTGACTGATCATTTCCCCGAGGGAAGCATTTTTGCCGCCGACTTCATTGACGTCGGTCATGCGTAAATCGTGAAACCATGCAACGTATTGTTGTGCCATCCCTGTATCCAGTAGATTAATTGCGTGGAAAACCCGTTATTATAAACAACTCCTCTTTAACGACGGGCCATAGCCGTTAGCAAATTTATGTCAACGCAGCGTAGCGTATTTTTCGTGTCGGACGGCACCGGATTGACCGCCGAATCATTGGGTCAATCGATGATTACCCAGTTTGATGAGGTCAATTTCAATCGCATCACGATTCCGTTTGTCGACAGCATCGAAAAAGCGAACGCCGCGCTTACAGAAATTCGCGATGCTTCGCTTCGCGATGGTAAGCGGCCGATCGTCTTCAGCACTTTGGTGGACAGCGAGCTGCGCGCCATTATTCACAGCGTCGACGCCTTGCTGCTGGATTTTTTCGAGATTTTCATCGGCCCGCTGGAGCGCGAACTCGGCGCCAAGTCCAATCATCGCGTCGGCCGCAGCCATAGTGCGAGCAACAGCGTGACCTACGATGCGCGCATCGAGGCGGTTAACTATACGATGGCGCACGACGATGGCATCACCGAGAAAAATTTGAGTGAAGCGGAAGTGATACTGGTCGGCGTATCGCGCAGCGGCAAGACCCCGACGTCGCTGTACATGGCGTTACAGTTTGGCATCAAAGCGGCGAACTATCCGCTGATTCCGGAAGATATCGGACAAATGAAACTGCCGCCCGCGCTGCAACCATTCAAGAAAAAAATGTTTGGCTTGACCATCCTGCCGGAACGCCTGCGCCGCATTCGCGAAGAACGCCGGCCCGCCAGCAAATACGCGGCGCTGGATAATTGCCGCTTCGAAGTTTCTGCCGCTGAAGCGCTGATGCGCTCACACGGAATTCCGATCTTGAATTCGACCGACAAGTCTATCGAGGAAATCTCGACCACGATTTTGCATCAAGCGCATTTGGTGCGGCGGGTGTTTTAGAAAAATTTCTGGGAGTCAGAAAATATCGAAATGTCATTCCCGCGTGCCCAAGGGCACGCGGGAATGACAAGAGGAGAAGTTATCGCAGGGATAAGACGAAAAATGGGCACTCAAGGTGTATTGATCTGCCGAACTCGCTCAAACAAACAAATCGCCGCGGCGGCGGCGGCATTCAACGATTCCATCTTTCCCGGCATGGGAATGCTCACCTGGAAATCGGCGAGCGACGATAATCCCGGGGATAAACCCGCACCTTCATTGCCAATCATCAGCGCCATCGGGCCGCTCAGATCGGTGTCGTACAGCGATGACTTCGCGCGCAATGC
>JANNFT010000218.1:0-3412 GCA_031380185.1 Pseudomonadota bacterium | reverse complement strand
AAAACTGAAAAACCGCCGGCGTTGCCGCAGGTCATTTAACTTCAAAAATTGTTCAAATCCTACTTGATCAAGTAGGGACTTGCGTCATCGTTCGCGACTATTCTTCGTTACACAATAAACGCGAACGGATGATCGTGGCGGCAATGACACTCACACAGGCGGAAACTCTTCAAAGTCTGCTGCTCGGGGGCAGCAAACCGAGAAATCTTGAGCGCGGAAAAAATTCGCTCGGGTCAAAGAGCGGCGGAGAGTCGCAGGCGCCGATGCGCCGACCCGGTCATTCCGCCGCGTCGAAAAAACGCTTCGCGTCGGCCATCCAAATTTGTTGCCTCGGATATTTCTCGATACGGCGCGCCGGCGACGTACCGATCAACATCAGAATGAATACACGACCCGGGGCGCTACTACAGTTGCTCATCGCCGTTGGACCGGGTGGCATCGAAAAACACCAAGCGGCAAATTTACTTTGGCCGCAGTCAGACCGGAAAACCACGCACGGCGCGCTCGATTCAACCTTGTATCGCCTGCGTCGGCTTCTCGATATTGACGCCGCGTGTCGCTCCGAGCATGGCGTGATTGTGCTCGACCGGAGCACCGTTTCGATCGACGCATGGCTTTTCGACAATGAAGCCGACTCCCTGCTTGCGCAACTCAAACGACCTGCGGAAAATCGGGATGCGGGCGAAATCGCGATTCGATGCCAGCGCTTGCTGGAACTTTACCTCGGACCCTTCCTTGCGTTGGAAGCATCGGCGCCTTGGATCCTCCGAACACGGGATCGCTTGCAGGCGAAGTTTGTGCGGGTGATGGAGGAAGCGGGTCAATTTTGGCAATCCACCGGACGTTGGGATCGCGCCGTTCGTCTCTACGAACAGGCGCTGGAATCGGACAATCTTTCCGAGGCAATCTATCGCGAGCTTATTCGCTGCCATTTGGCGCAGGGACATTTATCCGAGGCAATCGGCGCCTTCAATCGTTGCCGGGGATTATTGGCCTCGGTGGTGGGCGTTGCGCCCAGCGAAGAAACGACGGCGCTGTACCGATGCGCCCTAGTCGTTAAATAATGCGACGTCCGGATTGAACCACACTTGCCTAGATACTTAAGTCCCTGTGGCGGGATCGAGATCTGCATCAAGCACAACGCGCTGATCGAACACAAAACACTGGCCGTCGAAATGCGCATTACCGCATTCTTCAAAATATTTCAGAATGCCGCCGTCAAGTTGAAAGACGTTTTTAAATCCGTGTTGCAATAAATACGGCGCGGCTTTTTCACACCGAATGCCGCCGGTGCAAAACGTGACCAGTGTTTTGTCTTTTAGGCTGTGGTCGATGCGATCGATCGCTTTGGGGAAATCGCGAAAATGAGCGATGCCTAAATCTTGTGCGTGCTTGAATGTGCCGTGTTTAACCTCGAACGCGTTGCGCGTATCGAGCAGAACGACATCGCGCCCTTGGTCCAGCCATGCCTTCAAAGTCCGCGCCGATAGGCGCTGCGCGGGCTTTTCTGCAGGATTAACCTCGGGTTTGCCGAAGGGAATGATTTCCTGCTTGATCTTGACCAATAGCTTGCCGAAGGGTTGTGCTTCAGACCGACTGTGTTTGATTGGAATGCCGGCGAATTTTGCGTCGCGCTTCAATTCGCTCTCAAAGGCCGCAACGTCGTCCTCGGTCCCGGCGAGAAATAGATTGATGCCTTCGGGCGCGAGCAGAATCGTGCCTTTGAGTTGCAATGTAATGCAGCGGGACTTGAGTGCGTGCTGCAAACGGGGCAAGTCGTCGAGGCTGACGAATTTGTAGGCGGCGATGTTAACGATCTTGTTCACCGTGTGATGTCCGACAATTCAAATGTGCTGTCATTCCCGCGAAAGCGGGAATGACAGCACACAATGAGCGGCTAACGCCAATGGGCGACGCCGTCATAAATCAACTTCGCCCCCATCAAAAACAATAGCGTATAACTGACGCGATAAAACATTCTCTCGGCGACGCGGCGATGCAGCCACACGCCCAGCCCCATACCCAACGGAGCGAGCGGCGCCAACACCAGCGACGTGCTCACATTCGCAAGATTGAGTTGGCCAAGGATGGCATATGGGATCAGCTTGAAATAATTAACGGCGGTGAAAAAAATTACCGTGGTGCCGACCAGTAACGTTTTTTCCATTTTCAGCGGCAACATATAAACCATCAGCGGCGGACCGCCGGCGTGGGCAATGGTGCTAGTGAATCCGGATAAGCCGCACCAGAATACGCCCTTGGCGCGAGTTTCTGGGCTGGGCTTGCGACGCGCGGCAAAGCCAAGCCAATGGTTCAATGCAAATCCTACGGCGATGCTGCCGACGAGAAAGCGAATCGCCTGTTCGTTTAGATGTCCGAACATGAGCCCGCCCAAAATTACTCCGAGCGCCGCGCCGATGATCATGGTTTTCATGCGCGTGCGATCCCAGATGCCGCGGTAAGCCCACAGCCCAACTAAATCCATCAAACACAAAATTGGCAGCATGATTCCCGCGGCGGTGATCGGCGAAATGGCGAGCGACATCAGCGGCACTGCCATGCCGCCGAACGCGCCTGGGAAGCCGCCTTTGGCGATGCCGACCAAAATTACCGCGGGGATCGCGACGGTGTAAAACAGCGGATCGTTGATGATTGGGAGAATCACGAAAATTTAGACGATTTGAACATTATTAAATGCCTGACCCTCATCCCAACCTTCTCCCGCATTGCGCGAGAAGGGGAACGGCGCTTCCACTCGCCCCGCCGGGGTAGGGAACACCTTTACCTTCAAGCCCGTCCTGAGCAGCGCCGAAGGAGGGGAGGCCGGGAGAGGGATGGGTTTCTAGGATTATATCAGCGGGCATCAATTCAACGATTTCAGGAATTCATTGCGCGCGTCTTTATCCATTGTGGCGACGCGCTTTGTTGCCGCATAAAAACGTACGAGATCGCCCTGTTCCCGGCGTAATAATTTTCGAAATGCCGGAACGAGTTCAGTGTAAATCGCGATCGACGCGAGGTGTGCGTTGTTGAGTTCCTGGCCAAACCAGCGGTCGTAGCCAACGAATCCGCCCCACGAATTCTTCAGCGCCTGATATTCCTCACGCAGATCGCGGAAGGTTTGTTGTTTCGCCAGGCGCTTGGCTGCGTCGGAAAGATCGGTTGCGTACAAACTTTTCAAGCGTTCCTGATATTTCAAAACTAAGTGCTGGAAACTGGCACGGCGCGCCTGCGCCATTTGCCAAGTGGCTGAAAGGCCGCGCCCCGATTGGCTCTCCAGCCATCGCTCGATGCCCTCTTGTTCCACGGCAGTTGCAAAGGATTCGTTAAACATTGAATCGTCTTTCACGTACAGCACTTGATGAGCAAGCTCGTGGAATAAAATCCGCGCGAGTTCGACTTCCGGATAATG
>JANNFT010000197.1:0-3673 GCA_031380185.1 Pseudomonadota bacterium | reverse complement strand
AAGAATTGTTCGACCAGTTTTCCAAGGAAGCGGGCAAGGAGCAATACCTGATTCCGTATTTCATCGCCGCCCACCCCGGCACGACGGACAACGACATGCTCGAACTCGCGCTCTGGCTCAAGCAAAACGGTTTTCGCGCGGACCAAGTCCAAGCGTTTTTGCCGGGGCCGATGGCTACCGCGACGGCGATGTATCACTCGGGCAAAAATCCGTTGCGCAAAGTCACACGCGATAGCGAAGATATCGTGATCCCAAAAGGTACGAAACAACGCCGACTACACAAAGCTTTTTTGCGTTATCACGATGCGGAGAATTGGCCGCTGCTGCGCGATGCGCTGAAAAATATGGGCCGCGCCGATTTGATCGGCAGCGGAAAACGGCAATTGATTCCGTGATTTCAACCGCTCGGCGCCGGCCGCACGCCGGAAGGCGCGCGTCGCGCCGAGCGCGGCAAATCATTTCGCACGCAGCACACCGGATTACCCACCTCGCCAGGCATTGCGAGCGCGCGCCGTCATGCCGTGGGCATCAATCCAGGCAGCCCAACCGGGCGCGGCAAGCGGCGCAGCGGTTAAACTATCGCCGGGAGCGGTAGCCCGCGGCGCGCTACTCGCCTAGGGCCATAGCTTTACAGCCACATCATGCCACGAGCCAAGCGCGGCGCGGCTCGTGGCGAAGTCTTCGTGCTGCTTTGTGTTTGCCCGGCAAAAAACTTTTCGTATAATAGCCGGTCATACAGCGCAATGTTGTCACTTCGTCGGAGGCTCGGAAAATGCACGATCGTAGAGATTTTTTGCGATTAGGATTGGGGTCGGCGCTCGGTCTCGGCAGTCTCGCCGGTAGTACATCGCACGCCGCAGCCGAACCGCAAATTCGGCGCTACGCTCGACTTGGCAAAACAGAACTGAAGATTTCCGATATCTCCTTCGGCTCGGCGAGCTCTTCAGATCCGGCGTTAGTGCGCCACGCCTTTGAACGCGGCATAAACTATTTCGACAGCGCAGAGAGCTATCGCGGCGGTAATGCCGAAGAGGCCATCGGGGCGGCGTTGCAGGGCAAACGCGACAAAGTAATTCTCACCAGCAAAACCAAAGCCGGCGCGAGCGACACCCGCAAGGACATGATGCAAGCGTTAGAGCAAAGCTTGAAGCGCTTGCGTACGGAATACGTCGATGTTTATTTTAACCATGCCGTAAACGACGTCGCTCGCATGCAAAATCAAGAGTGGTGGGAATTCACCGCGCTGGCTAAGAAGCAAGGCAAGATTCGTTTTCGCGGCATGTCCGGCCACGGCGGAAATCTGGTCGAATGTTTGGACTATGCCATCGATAAGAATCTGGTTGATGTCATTTTGGTCGCGTACAACTTTGGCCATGATCCCAAATTCGTCGACAAGATTAGGCATACTTTTCACTGGGCGGCGTTGCAGCCGGAACTGCCACGGGTGCTCGCGAAAGCCAAACTAAAAGACATCGGCATTGTCGCCATGAAGGTGTTGATGGGCGCCAAGCTCAACGACATGCGGCCCTACGAAAACGGCAAGTCGACCTTCGCACAAGCCGCGTTCCGTTGGACGCTGTCGTCGCAATACGCCGACGCGCTGATCGTTTCAATGACGGACAAATCTCAGATCGACGAATATCTCGGGGCGTCCGGCGATTACAAACTGCGCCAGGGCGAGGTGGATCTGCTGAACCGGTACGCGCAATTACAACGGAGCAATTATTGCCAGCCGGCCTGCAACGCTTGCGAATCGAGTTGCCCTAACAACGTGGAAATCGCGGAAGTGTTGCGTACGCGCATGTATGCAGTGGATTACCGCGATCCGCTACTCGCGAAAAGTGAGTACGCGGCTTTGCAAACAAATGCCGCGGCCTGCGTAAGCTGTGTGCATCAATCCTGCCTCAACCAATGTCCGAATGGCGTCCCGATTGCAACCCTTACTCGCGACGCCGCGTTGCGTCTCGGTTAGATCACAACCATGGACAAGTTCTTCGCCCATTTCCTTTTCATCCTCGCCGCTTGGACGCTGGTCATCAAATATTTTTTCCCCGCGGCCTTCGCACTCGCCCATGGCGAAGCGATTGGCACTTATATCTTCTGGGATTTTTGGTGGGTAATACACCTATGGCTCGGCTGGGCGCTGCTCACTCAGCCAAGTTATCTTTATGGATTTGCGCTGATCGTTTCGGTGGTGGAAATCGTTATCATCGTCACCAAGTTCGCGCTATTTCTGCCGGCGCCCGAATGGACCATTTGGCGCACCAATTGGTTTATCAATAAGTGTTTCGTGCTAGCGTGTTTCGTCGGTTTGCTCGGTTATGTTTTGCGCTATGGCGAGCGATTTCCTAAGTTCAGTTTGGCGGCACGATAGCGTCGGAGCAGCCACAGTGCGATCGCAACATTTAGCAGGTTCCATGCGACGCCGTTAATGAACGCGGCGCGGTAGGATCCGAGCCAATCGAAGATCGCGCCGGACATCCAGCCGCCGAGCGCCATGCCGAACATGGTGGCGGTCATGACGATGCTGACGCGCGTGCCGGCTTCTTTCGCCGAGAAAAATTCGCGCACGATGATGGCGTAGCTTGGCACGATGCCGCCTTGGAACAGGCCGAACAACGCCGAGATCACGTAGAGAGATACCAATCCATCGAACGGCAAGAACAACAGCAATGCAAACCCCTGCAAGCCGGAGCCCAGCAGTAATGTCCGCAAACCACCGATGTGATCGGAGATCCAGCCGAAGCTCAAGCGGCTGACGATGCCGCAGGCAAGCATCAGCGAGAGCATCTGCGCCCCGCGCGCCGGGCCAAAACCAAGATCGCCGCAGTACGCGATGATGTGAACCTGCGGCATCGACATCGCGACACAGCACGATAGCCCGGCGACGATAAGTATCAGTTGCAACGCGTTGGGTGCGAATCCGAGCGGGCGCTGTTCGAAGTCTTTGCTTCTTGCCACATCCACGGCGACGCCATGCTCCGGTGGGCGGCGGCGCAACACCAGCGCGAGCGGTAACATCGCCGCGAAACAAAATATCGCCACGCCAAAATAGGTTTCGCGCCAGCCGGCGGTTTGGATAAAATGGGTGAGAACCGGCGGCCAGATGGCGCCGGCTAAATAGTTTCCGCTCGCGATAATGCCCACAGCGAGTCCGCGATTTTTGCTGAACCAAAGCGACGTGTCGGCAAGTAGCGGGGCGAACGTGACCGAGCTGCCGACGCCAATCAACAAGCCTTGCAACAACGCGAATTGACCGATTGTCGCGGCCTGGCTGGCGGCGCCGAACCCGAGCGCGAGCAAGCTGGCGCCAAGCAGGACGGGAATGAAAATACCGGCACGATCGGCCAAGCGCCCCATGAAGATGCTGGCGATGCCAAAACAGACCATCGTCATCGTGTAAGGCAACGAGGCTGCGCCGCGCGCCACGCCGAATTCTGCTTGCACGCTCGGCAGCGCAACGACAACCGACCACATGCCGACGCCGCCGATGGTGGATAGCAACAGCGCTACGGCGAGGCGGAGCCAGGGATAGCGATTATCTAGCAAGATTTAGATGCCGCTAAGAAGCCCTCGAGTATTAGCTTGTGGCGCTGTATGCCTGAAGAGCCAGTACCCATGCGGCTTCCAGCGTAGGGAGTATTCATGCACCACAGATATAGGGTGCATGAAT
>JANNFT010000191.1:0-3732 GCA_031380185.1 Pseudomonadota bacterium | reverse complement strand
AAACGCGTCCTTGATCCAGGGAAACAGCGGCGCGAGGATCAGATGAAAAAAGTGCGACGTGCCGTGGGCAACGCCGACCAAGCCGATGACTTGGGCGTCGCGGCGGAACGGCGTGGAAGCAAGCGGTAGAACAGCGCTCATCGTGGTGACGTTGCGGGATTAAAGGCGTTACGATACGCGACGGCTCGATTTTCGTCAATTTTTGCGAACGTGCCGTCGAGACTTTCGCGGGTAGAGGTGGTTTCGATCGCCGCGGCGCCGCGGGTCGCTCGATTGACTGACGCTAAAAATTATCATAGCCATAACTAGCGGATCGCAATAGAATATTCAGAACTCGAACCCGGTTAAATCCGCGGTGGACAGACAAAAACCCAAGCAGTGAAATCTGGAGGAGGGCTCGATGAAAACAAGATTTCTAGTAACCGCGATAATGCTCGCCGGCGCCTTCACACATGCCCGTGGCGTGCGAGCGCAAGCCACAAACGATCCGATTGCCGCGCCACCCGATATTCAGACCCTGGAAACGCAACAGGTCACGGCGCACCGAGTGCCGATTCAGTTGCGAGAAACAACGCAAAGCGTCAACATTATCGGCGCAAAAGACATCGTTGCCCGCGATGCGGCGTCGGCGATCGATCTGTTGCAGCAGGTTCCGGGCGTGCAGGTCGATCGGGTCGGCAATGCCGGCGGTTTATCGAGCATCTATATTCGCGGCAGCGAAGCCAATCACGTTTTAGTATTGATCGACGGTGTACGGGTTTCCGATCCGACCAATACCCGTGGCGGTGGTTTTGATTTTTCCGCTCTCGACCAAAATAGTATCGAACGCATCGAAATTATTCGCGGCGCAGGTTCGGCGCTATATGGGGCCGATGCGCTCGGCGGTATTATCAATGTCGTCACCAAGCGCGGTAAAGGTGATGGCGTACATGGCTCTGTTTCCGGCGCCGCCGGCGGGCAAGATTATCGCCACGCCGCGGGTTCTTTGTCAGCAGGCACGCAAACGATCCAGTTCGGCATCGATGCCTCCGCGCTTAAAGACGGACAAAAGAGCCAAGGTGGCGATCACGATCTGACTTCTTTTTCCGGGTCTGTTGCGTTTCAACCATCGGACAAGGCGGACATTCGAGTTTATGCCCGACGTAACGATCGTAAAAGCAACGGATTTCCAGAATTTAGCGGTGGCATATTGTTTGCCGAAAATCGCACGTTGGAGACGCGCGATGCGACCGAGAATATCTATGGCGTGGATGCCACGTACGATCCGGTAGATTCCATCGAATTAAATCTGAAGCTGGGGCGGTTTACCCGCGTCGAGGACAAGCACACCCCGCAAATACCGTTTGGCCCCGGCGCGCCCAATTTCGTGCCCGAAACCACGACCCATATCGATTTAAGCCGCGATTCCGCGCTTATCAGCGCAGGAATTAAGTTGCCGCTTAATTCGAACCTGACCGTTGGTTTCGAGCACCTGCGCGAAGTCGGTGAGAACAACGGTACACTCATCATTCCCGGTTTCCTACTAACGCCGCCATTGCCGTTTGACATTGAAAGCCCGACGAATTTTAATCTGACGCGCACCACCCGCTCGCCGTTTGCCGAGCTAAAACTCAAGCCCATTGACAATCTTGTTTTGTTAATCGGACTGCGTAACGATTCCATCCGTGACTCCGGCTCCAAGGCGGATGTGTTCGGCGGCGCGCCCATCGAAATTTCCACCAAGCGCTCGCAGACCAGCCCGAGCGCGGGCATCCGCTTCACCATTGCCGGATCGCAAACCACACTAAAGGCTAACTACGCAGAAGGATTCAAGCCGCCGAGCTTGTTTGCTCTGGGCGATCCGAACGTCGGCGATGCGAATCTCAAACCGGAGAAAAGCCAGACGGCGGAGATCGGGCTGGAGCAGGGATTTTGGTCGGGTCGCGGCCTGTTGGCGTTCGCCGTGTTCAGAAACCGCCTGCGCGATTTAATCGATTTTGTTGACGGCCGCTTGCAAAATATCAACGACGTTAAGTCGGACGGGTTCGAAACGTCGTTGCGTCTGCAGCCATTGGCGAACCTGTCGTTAGCGCTCAATTACACCTACAACGACCTTGAAAACGCCGACACCGGCAGCCCGTTAAAGAGCCGTCCTTTGCATCGTGCGGGATTGCAAATGAACTACGCGATTAACGCGGCATGGCAGATTGGTGTAAGTGCGAGCTACGTCGGAAAAGTTTTCGATCAGTCGATTCCGACCGGCGATCGCATGCTGGATCCGTACACGTTGGTCGATTTGGCGTTGTCCTATAAATGGAAAGGACTCACCGCGACGTTTGCCGTCGACAATGTGTTAAACGACAAGTACCAACATTTTATCGGCTTCGAAAATCCCGGGATACGCGCCAGGGCTGGGCTAGGCTATCGATTTTGAGACTAGGCTTCGACGCGACCGCAATCTAAGCAGTACCGCAACAATGGCGAATTGCGCCACGAACTCGCTTAGCAAATCGACGAAACTGCCGGTGGCTTCTTTCTATCGATCAGAGGTCCCCTAAGCACGACATAAAATTCTGTTGGCATGGTGAAGTCAATCTAAAGTTGCGGCGAGCGGGGGCGCAGAATTTTCTTGATTTTCGATATACTCTGAATGAACATTTGTCGCCATTTTGCGATGAATCGAGAAAAAACTTAGAGATGAAATCTCGCAATGGGCATCTTGCATTAGCGACCGAGCTTTTTTCCATCGGCACCGTACTTGCTTCGTTAAGCAATTCGCCGCTTGTGCATGGTGCGCAACCCGCCACGTCAGAGGTTTCCCATCCTGACGCCGTGCCCGCAGAATTTCGCGGCTGCGAATCCGCGCGAGCTTGCCGATTCCGTATCGAATCGCCAACACCTTTGACTGGATCATTGCACGTTATAACGCCAAACGGCGTGTTAACTGGTGACGGCGATGCGAGAGCGGTGCGGAATCGACTCAATTTCTTGATGTCAAATATGATCCACCAGCACAAACGAATCGAGCTGCAGGATCTACGTAAATTGGACGACGGCACGTATGCGGCTACGGTTAAAGTCAACGGGATGGATGTGAGCGCGGATCCGATCCTAAATGAACTTATGGAAACCTCGGTAAATCAAAAACTGTCGTTCTGAGGTACCTGTGTCGGTGCGGCCAACACCGCACACGGAGCATGAACCGGCTGCGCGGTCGCCCCTCCCTTTTTTAAAGGGAGGCGGGGGAGGGATTTTGTGGTGGCGGCTCACGATAGTCGCCTGAAAATCCCCCTCAATCCCCCTTTAAAAAAAGGGGGAAGGGCTCAGAATTACGGTTAACTAAGATTCCCTTCCGGCGGCTTTGCCGCTGGAAGGGAACGACAAGCTAGTGGAAACTACTCTTTAGTGATGGTCCAAACGACCGCGGATTTCGGCGTCGTGTAGAACGGCGATTCCATCTGGTAATTCACATAAAGCTCGCCGTAATCCGCCACGTACATGGTCTTGCCGTCCATGCTGAACTCGACGTCGTTGGTGCGCTCGAATCCCCCCCGGTTTTCCTTCTTCTGGTAGGCATTGGGTCCGGGATCGATGTTCTCAGCGAAGATCGACCACTTGACGCCGGCCGGATTGAGCAATTCAACCTTCACGATCGCCGGCCACATCGGACGCAGGCTTTCCGGACCGTTATCGATGATGCCGAATACGGCGGTGAAAATCGTATCCGTCGCGCCGAAGGCCTTTGGCGACCAG
>JANNFT010000106.1:0-2884 GCA_031380185.1 Pseudomonadota bacterium | reverse complement strand
GCTTCCCCTAACCGCAGGTGTTCATTGATGCGTAAACTATTCGCCTTCCATGGCGGAATCCACCCACCCGCCCATAAGACCGAATCGACCGTGCGGCCCATCGTGCACGCACCCTTGCCTTCACGACTGGTCGTGCCACTGAAGCAACATGCGGGCGAAGCGGCGATTCCCACGGTAAGCGTCGGCGATCTCGTGCGCAAGGGTCAAACCATCGGCACGCCTGCGTCAAAACTGTCCGCGGCCATTCACGCGCCGACGTCGGGAACGATCAGCGCCATCGCGCGCCATTTGGTTCCAAGCGCCGACGAACACCTCGAACTATGCATCACCATCGACGTCGACGGCAAAGATCACGCCATGGAATTCAAGCCTTATCCGTTCGAGCAAAAAACCCGCGCCGAAGTACTCGAACATTTACAGGCGATGGGTGTCGTCGGGCTCGGTGGCGCCGTGTTTCCGAGCGCCGCTAAGCTCACCGCGGATCACGGCAAACCCATTCACACGCTGATTATCAACGGTTCGGAATGCGAGCCTTACATCAGTTGTGATTCCATGCTGATGCGCGAACGGCCTGACGCTGTGGTGCACGGCGTCGCGTTGTTGCAACGCTTGTGCGATGCAAGCGATGTCAAGATCGCGATCGAAGATAACAAGCCGGAAGCGATCGCCGCGATGGCAGCGGCGGTGAAAAAACACGGCGGCGGATTTCAAATTGTCACGCTGCCCACCGTGTACCCGTCCGGTGGCGCGAAACAGCTCATTAAGTTGCTGACCGACATCGAAGTCCCAGGCGGCCAGCACGCGCCGGAATACGGCGTCCAATGTTTCAACAGTGGCACTGCCTACAGTATTTTTCGCGCCATCGTATTGGGCGAACCCGTCATCACGCGCATCATCACCGTCACCGGCAACGTCCGCACGCCGCAGAACTACGAAGCGTGTTTGGGCATGTCGTTTCGTGCGCTGCTTGACTTGGCGGTTGAAGAAGGCGATACCGACGGCCATATTGTCGGTGGGCCGCTGATGGGTTATCGAATTGATTGCACTGACATGCCCTTGGTTAAAGCAGCGAACTGCATCATCGCGACGTCGCCGAAACTATTTCCCCCGGCGCAACCGGCGCTGCCGTGTATTCGTTGCGGTCAATGTGTCGAAGCGTGTCCCGCGGATCTGTTGCCGCACGATATGTATTGGTATGCCAAGGCGAAGAATTTCGATCGCGCCGCGGACTATTCAGTGCGCGATTGCATCGAATGTGGCGCGTGTAACTACGTCTGTCCGAGTCGAATTCCGTTGTCGCAATATTTTAAACAAGCAAAAATTGAACTCGCCGGTCAAGCCAAAGAGCAAGGTTTCGCCGCTGCATCCTTACAACGTTTTGAGCGACGCGAAGAGCGGCTTGCCCGACTCGAAAGTGAAACAACCGCGGCTCACACACTCGCGACCGAACGGGATGAGCCGGCCGCCGGCGCTCAAGATGACGCAAGCGTGAAAAACGCCGCCGTACAAGCGGCGATCGCTCGTGCCCGAGCACGCCGCGTCAGCCAAGGCGATGCCTCGTCATGAAAACGACGGCGATTACCGGCAAGTTATCGGTAACGAAAGTCATGTTCAAAGTGATGCTCGGGTTGGCGCCGGGCATCATCGCTTATGTCTATTATTTTGGCCCGGCGATTTTGGTATCGGTCGCCATTGCCAGCGTGACCGCGTTAGTCGCCGAAGCAATTCTGCTCTTTATTCAGCGCAAGCCGGTGTGGCCGTTTCTCAGCGATATGAGCGCCCTCCTCACCGCGTGGCTGCTGGCGCTCTCGATGCCGCCGCTTTCACCTTGGTGGCTGACCGTGACCGCAACGCTGTTCGCCATCGTCATCGCAAAACACATATTCGGCGGGCTCGGATATAACCCATTCAATCCCGCGATGGCTGGCTTCGCCGCAGCGTTGATCGCGTTTCCCTCGCCGATGAGTCACTGGTCACCGCCGAACCAAATTGCTGCGACGCGAGTTGATTTCAAGGACCAGCTCAATTACATCTTCCCGCAGTTCGCCAACAAGGCGTTCGTCATCGATGCGGAATCCATGGCCACACCGCTTGATACGCTAAAGGTTCATGTCAGCATTAAGGAAAAAATCGCCGACATGTCCTATATGCCGATCTTCGGCGACCTCGCCGGCAAGGGCACGGAAATGATTGCGCTCGCTTACCTGCTTGGCGGAATTTTCTTATGGCAGCAACGCCTCATCACGTGGCATCTGCCGGTTGCATTCCTAGCAGTGATGGCCGGCATGGCGGAAGTGTTTCACTTGGTTGACCCAACCAAACATGCCGATGCGTTGTTTCATTTATTTGGCGGCGCTACGATTCTTGGCGCCTTTTTCATTATCACCGATCCTGTTTCCGCCGCGACGACGCCGAAGGGTAAACTCATTTTCGCGGCCGGCGCCGCGTTGCTAACGTTTGTTATTCGCGTGTTCGGCGGCTATCCCGATGGCGTTGCCTTTGCCGTGTTGTTTATGAACATGTGCGTGCCCTTGATTGACGCTTACACCATACCGCCGGTATTCGGACGTAAACCAATCCGCACCCCCCGACGAGGCTAAGCCATGAGCCCAATTTCAAAGTTAAACAAACGCAATGCCTTCATCCTGTTCGGCGTACTGCTGCTCGGCCTCGCGATACTTGCGCCGATCAACACGCTGACGCGGGAAATCATTATCAAGCGCGAAGAAGAAGAGAAGATGCGCGTGATCGGGCAGATCCTGCCGCCCGAGTTATACGACAACCGCTTGCTGCGCGACAGCGTTAAAGTGCCGCCGGACCAAGCGCTCCTGCATACGCGTAATCGCACCGTCGCCTATCGCGCGCGCCTGCAAGGCAAACCCAG
>JANNFT010000145.1:0-14656 GCA_031380185.1 Pseudomonadota bacterium | reverse complement strand
CGGTGCGAGGTTGCCGGAGTTCGACGTGACCGAGGTGTGCGCGATCGTTTTGCCCTTAAGATCCGCCAGGCTGGCATAGGGCTGATCGCTACGCACCAAGACGATCAAACGATAACCTTGAATTCCCTCCGCCACTCCTTTCGCGGCAAAGGGCACGGCGCCCGCCAGATTCACCGCGAATCCGGTGGTGCCAGTGGAAAATGCGGCGATATGTAAGTTGCCCGTGCGCAGCGCATCGACTTCGCTGGTATTCGTCTGAATTGCGCGAAACCGAATCGGCTTGCCGACACAGCGTCCGAGATAATCGGCGAACGGTCGCCACATTTTCGCGAACATCATCGGGTCTTCAATCGGACTGTAGCTGAAAATGAGTTCCGCCGGATCTTTGAACTTGCTCGGACTTCTAGGCGAGTCGGCTACGAGATCGCGATTCTCATCACAATAGATAATGTCGAGTTCGCCTCGATTGCCGCACGTCTGCACCTGGGCGGCCGCGCTCAATGCGCAGAACACACCAAGCGCGAAGGCCGTTCTCGCGCGTTTATTTATTCTTGTCGGGAGCATGATAGCTTATGCGATACACCACACCATTTTGATCGTCGGAAAGAAGCATCGCACCGTCCGGCATGAGCAAAAAATCGACCGGCCGGCCCCAGTTGCGTTGGCCGTTTAGCCAGCCTTCCGCGAACGTCTCTTGGGATTTTTCACCTTTGTCATTTACGCTGATGCGCACGACTTTATAGCCGCTCTTTTGGCTGCGGTTCCACGAGCCGTGCTCGGCAACGAACATGCTGTTGCGATACTCGGCCGGAAACATATTTCCGCTATAAAAACGCACGCCGAGCGGCGCGACATGGGCACCGAGATTGACTTCCGGCGCGACGAATTCGGAACACGCTCGCTTTGCGCCGAATTCCGGGTCGGGCGTGTCGCCTTGGTGGCAATAAGGGAAGCCAAAATGCATTCCTGCTTTCGGCGCGCGATTGAGTTCGCATGACGGCAAATCATCGCCCAACATGTCACGGCCGTTGTCGCTGAACCAAAGTTCTTTGGTTTGCGGATGCCAGTCGAATCCGACACTGTTGCGCACGCCGCGCGCAAAAACTTCCATCTGCGAACCGTCCGGCTTCATGCGCATGATGCCGGCGTAGCGATCCGGATCCGCCTCGCAGACATTGCACGGCGCACCGACCGGCACATACAGCCAACCGTCCGGACCGAAGGCGATGTATTTCCAGCCGTGGTGCATGTCGCGCGGCAGCTTGTCGGTCACGACGACGGGCCTGGGGGGATTGCTAAGATTGGCTTCGATATTGTCATAACGCAAGATCCGGCTGATCTCCGCGACATACAACGCGCCGTCGCGAAACGCAACACCGTTCGGCACGTTCAGGCCGGTCGCGATGCTAATCACGGCATCGGCTTTTTGGTCGCCGTTCTTATCGAGCAGCGCGTAAACCTCGCTGCCACCGCGCGTACCGACAAACACCGTGCCGTTTTTACCGCGCGCCAATGAACGTGCGTTGGGCACATCGTCCGCGTATACGCTGATGGAAAATCCCGGCGGCAACTTGATCCGCTCGAGCGGCAACGCCGCCTGAGCGGACGATGCCAACAGGCCCAACATGAATACGCAACTAAGCCATCGTTTCATTTGATAGATACTCTGAGATCATTATCCGGAGCGGCCCTCCAGGCTATTCTTGACGAACCCACGTCTGCGTGCGGCCGATCAATGAAATCCCGATGAAGCCGCGCACGTCGAGTTTCTTGCCGCCGTCGATCAGCTTTATTTTGCACTTGTAGATTTTGCCATTATCCGGATCGAGAATCTCGCCGCCCTTGAATTCATTGCCGTCTTTTTTCAGGCCCCACATGAACGTCATGCCCAAAATCTTTTGCCCCTTGCGCGGCGGATCGCATTTGTCGCAGACTCGACCGGGATTGTCGTCTTCTTGCAAACCCTTCTCGACGATTCCCTTGAACTCGCCGCTTTCTTCGATGATGCGAACCAGCGATCGCGGCTTGTTGGTTTTGTCGTCAACGGTTTTCCAAAGTCCGACCGGGCTGTCATTGGCAAACGAAAATGGCGTCAACGATAACATCACCAAAAATAGCAGGATTCGCTTCAACGCATTTCTCCTTAACAAAAAATTCACTCAATCTTGCGGCGACGGCTGGCGATCCTGCAAAATATCTTCCACTCGCAAACCAATCCATTTCTTAATCTTCGGATGCGTCAGAATATAAAACTGATTCGCTGCAATCGCGGCGAAAACAATCTCCGCCACCATCGGGGCGCTCACTTTGCCCGACTGGATTGCATGCCGCGCCGATTCTTCGAGCTCGATGTCGTCGGCGCTCTTTTGCTCTGCATCGTTTTGCAGGTCTTCGGGCCGGTTGCGCGCCGAATCCCAAATCCCGGTGTTGACCCAGGCGGGACACAGCACCGACACATTGATGTTCGCGTCACGTTTTTTGAGATCGTAGTACAAGGTTTCCGATAACGTCACGACGCCGTGTTTAGCAACGTTGTACGCCGCCATGCCTTGTGGCGACAACATACCGGCCACTGACGCCGTATTGATAATGTGGCTCGGCGCATCTTGCTTCAGCATGATCGGGGTAAACACGCGCACGCCGTGGATCACGCCCCATAGGTCAACGCCCAACACCCATTCCCAATCGGCGAGCGTCGTTTCCCAAGCGGACTTGTTGAGCGCGACCCCGGCATTGTTGAACAACAAATGCACGGCGCCGAAACGTTGCAGCGTTTTTTCGGCGAGCTGCTCGACCTCCAAGCCGATCGCGACATTGGTGCGAACCGCCAACACCTCGACGCCCTGCTCGGAAAATTCCCGCTCCGAATTTTTCAGCGCACGTTCTTCGATGTCGGAAATCACCAGCTTCATGCCTTTCTTCGCCGCGAGGCGTGCGATCTCCAGGCCCAGACCACTTGCGCCGCCGGTAATCACGGCAACTTTATCTTTAAATTCTTTCATTTGATTTCCTGATGGGGCCGGCAGTCTATGACATTTGCGCTGTTTGAATGGGCCGCGCCACGCATCAAATAAATCGGCCGCGTCGCGAACTGCGTCGCAAAATGTTTGGAACCCGCGCCCATATCGAGGAGGCGATCAAAGGTCGAAGTGGCAGGCATGTATCGAATCGCAAATCCCGCGCGACGCATGCCCGACGTGTTCGCGGCGGACCCATGGATGAGATACACATCGTGTAAGGAAATTTGGCCGCTTGCGAGCTCGTCGTACGCCGCGGCAGCCGCGTCGTAACAGGTCGGATCAAGCACGCGATTCAGCGCGAGATCGGCGCGATCGCTCACGACATGGGGAAATAATCGCCGCGCTCGATGGGAACCGGGGATATAACGCATCGCGCCGTTTGCAATCGACACATCATCGATTGCAATCCACACCGAGCAAGTAGCCAACGGCCGGATGGGCCAATACTCGCCGTCTTGATGCCACGGCACTTCCATGCCGATAGTCGCCGGTTTACAGAATACTTGGCTGCCCCACAAAATGACGTCCGGCCCGATCAGCGACACGACGAGATCGAGAATGTCGGGCCGTTCGCAGAATTCGAGCCAGGTTTTTGTGATCCGTTCCGGTAGATTGTTCATGCCCGGCACATGCGGGCAGACAATGCTCTCGGGCGCTTGGCCTGCCGTTGCGGCCAGCAACTCATCGACGCCTAGCACCATCGCGCGCCGCGCAGATTCAGGCAAACGAAAATTCGGAATGACCAAGCCTTGCAGTTGGTAGGTGCTCCGTTCCGAGGAACTTAAACCTTGAGAACCGCGCTGGCCATCGTCCATGGACACCTCAATTTTAGAACTTACGCAACGTCCCGCATTTTTCCGGCTTGCGCGAATCGGTTTCGGCAAGAATCACCTTCGCCGCCTTCATGTGTTCATTGCGCCAGCATTCTGCACCGAGGCGCACCGCCATCAGATCGTGGCCGAGGCAGATTAGGTAACCGTCGGCAATTAGGCCGCTATCGTTACAATATCGGCCTTCGATAATTTCCGCCTGGCCCATTTTTTGGTAGGTGCTCAACTCGACCGCCGGATCAAAACATTGCGCCATGTATTTAGTCAGATCATCCAGCGTGCACGCAGTGGCTGCGTAGGTTGGCGAGGACGCCCAGCACAGCAATAGCGCAATGGTTATGGCGCTTACGGAACTCAAACCGCAACGATTTTTCATGGTATGCCTCATCGGAAATGTCAGTTGCAACTCGCTGGCTTACGCGAATCGTTGTCGGGAATCAAGTTCACGGCGAGTTCCAACATCGCCGGCGCGCCGCAGCCCAAAATGCTTTTCACGGCATCGGGATTGTCGCCTTGGCAACGGAACATCCCGTCGCGAGTGAGATCGGCTTTACCGCAAAAACGTCCTTTGACCAAATCGTCCAGTCCGCCTTTTTGGTAGTCCGACGGCGCGCTCAGATTCAGGCAAGCGCTAATGTGAGTGGTCATACCGTCGCGATTGCACAAGTCACGCGCCGATAGCATGGTGACGGAAGCACTGCACAGCGCAGCGAGGACAATCATTTGTTTAAGTTTCATAATGTTTTTATCTGGTTAAAAGAGTTTAAATGCGGCCGCTACAGTCAGCGGGCTTGCGCGTTTCGTTTTCGAGGATCGCTTCTTTCGCCGCGGCCGCGTGCGTTTCGGTTTTACAAGCCAGGATGGTTTTCACTTGATTAATATCGTGCAGCCAGCAAGACATCACGCCATCGGTTACGAACAGTGGTTTCCCACAAAAAAATCCCTTCAAAATATTATCGCGACCATCTTGCTGCAATTTCGACAAATCTTTTTGCGCCGGGTCCAGACACCAGGTGATCAGCGTCTTGATCTCCTCGACTTTGCAGCCAAGATCATATTCCGCGTACGCCGCGCCGTTCATGCTCAGCGCCATGGACGCCGTGATGATCGCACCTAAATGTTTCATCGATATTCCTTCCTCAAATCCGCTCGATTATCGTCGCCGTCGCCATGCCATGGCCGATGCACATGGTTTGCAAACCGAATTGGCCACCGCTCGCTTCCAATCCTGCCAGCATTTTCGCCATCAAGCCGCCGCCGGTCGCGCCAAGCGGATGGCCATGGGCGATCGCGCCGCCCCACGGATTCACTTTAGTCATGTCTGGCTTGATTTCCTTCACCCAACCAAGCACGACCGTTGCAAACGCTTCGTTGATTTCGAACCAGTCGATATCGCTTACGCTTAAGCCGGCCTTCTTTAACGCCAACAGCGTCGCCGGGATAACGCCCATCAATTGCAAGGTCGGATCGGAGCCTACCACGACGCGGGCGCGAAACCGCGCGCGCGCCTTGAAGCCATCGGCCTTCGCCGTATCGCGATCGGCCACTAACACGGCTGACGCGCCATCGGAAAGTTGGCTGGCGTTACCCGCCGTCACCACGCCGTTGCCGCCGGGACGAAACACCGTCTGCAATTCCGCCATGCGTTTTTCGTCGATCACATCGCGCACGCCCTCGTCGCGCGACAGGTTCGCCGTGGCGCTGTGAGGATCGAGCGCCGGCGTCAATATGATTTCTTTGTTGCGCTCGGCCTTTGCCGCCGCCGCCGCTTTGCGATGGCTGTCTTTCGCGTAATCGTCGACATCTCGGCGTGTTAAGCCCCATTTTTCCGCGACGCGTTCGGCGCTCTCGCCTTGGTGAATCAAGTCGTGTTTTTTGAACAACTCCGGATTGAGCAACTCGAAACCTTGCTTCGATTGCCCCAAGGAAATATCCAGGAACATCGGCACGCGCGTCATGCTTTCCACACCGCAACCAATCGCATATTTCATGTCACCCGCAGCAATCGCCTGCGCGGCAAAGTGCACCGCTTGCTGCGACGAGCCGCACATGCGGTTCAGCGATACACCCGGCACCTCGACCGGAAATCCAGCCAGCAAAACGCCGAGCCGGCCCGGGTTCGCACCTTGCTCGCCGGCCAGCGTCACGGTGCCGTTGACCACATCTTCAATTTTTGCCGGGTCGATGCCAACGCGATTCACCAGGCCCTTCAATGCATGCGCCAACAAACTGTCGGGGCGCGTCTCGCGCAATGCGCCGCCGCGACGGCCGAAAGGTGTGCGAACTGCCTCTAAAATAACTGCTTCTGACATAAGTTGCTCCGGAACCGTTCTCTTCAAAAATTGAATACTAACAGATTCAATTACCAGATTTTTTGGCGAATTGCCTGTGTCCGCGCCGAAGTCAATATTGAAGACTAGCCACCCGCCTTATCCTGCCTTGCTCGTGGCAAGGCATGCGTGGAACACCGCGTCCCTATTGGCGGGTAGCCCGATGCATTTTCGCATGCGATAGGCAACGCCGGCACTTTCCGGTTATCATAGATTGATTCAACAACGGGAAAATCTGTGCAACGATTTGATGTCATCGTCATCGGCAGCGGTTTAGCCGGCATGTCCGTTTCGCTGCGGCTTGCTGAGCGCGGCAAGCGCGTGGCGCTGATCACTAAACAACAACTGATCGACGGCGCCAGCAATTGGGCGCAAGGCGGCATTGCCGCGCCGATGGCCGAAGATGATTCAACTGACGATCACGTCAAAGACACCATCATCGCCGGCGCCGGACTGAACGACGAAGCCGCCACGCGTTTTGTGGTCGAGCATGCCAAGAACGCAATCGAATGGCTGATCGCGCGCGGTGTGCCGTTCACGCGCGACGAATCGAGTCCGCTTGGCTTTCATCTGACGCGCGAAGGCGGCCACAGCCATCGGCGTATTTTGCATGTCGAAGATGCTACCGGCCACGCCGTACAACTCACACTCACCGAGCAAGTGCAACGGCAGCCGAACATCAAGCTGTTCGAGCATCATATCGCTATCGATCTGATCACCGGTAAACGCTTGGGCCGCGACGAGCAGCGCTGTTACGGCGCTTACGTGCTCGACAAAACCAGCGATGACGTGCTGACCATCAGCGCGCCGAATACCGTGCTCGCCGCCGGCGGGGCCGGCAAGGTTTATCTGTACACCACCAATCCCGACATCGCCACCGGTGACGGAATTGCGATGGGCTGGCGCGCGGGTTGCCGCGTCGCGAACATGGAGTTTATTCAGTTTCATCCGACCTGCTTATTTCACCCGCACGCGAAATCGTTTTTGATCACCGAAGCGGTGCGCGGCGAAGGGGGATTGCTTAAGCTAGCCGACGGCACGCGCTTCATGCCGGCCCACGACGAACGCGCCGAACTCGCGCCACGCGATGTCGTTGCCCGCGCCATCGATTACGAAATGAAGAAGCGCGGCCTGGATTGCGTTTATCTGGACGTCTCACACAAACCCGAAGCGTTTCTTCGCGAGCATTTCCCCAACATCATGAAGCGCTGCATGGAACTCGGCATCGACATTTCCAAACAGCCGATTCCGGTCGTGCCCGCGGCGCATTACAGTTGCGGCGGCGTGATGGCGGATCTGAATGCGCGCACCGATGTCGACAATCTCTACGCCGTCGGCGAAGTGGCGCACACCGGGTTGCATGGCGCCAATCGCCTGGCGAGTAACTCGCTGCTGGAATGTTTGGTTTTCGGCGAAGCGGCGGCCGAAGATATTCTAAAGTCCGCGACGAAACAGGCGCCGGATTTACCGCCTTGGGACGAAAGCCGCGTCACCGACGCCGATGAACAAGTTGTCATCGCGCATAACTGGGCAGAATTGCGCCGCTTCATGTGGGACTACGTCGGCATCGTACGCACCACAAAACGCTTGCAGCGCGCCCAACATCGCATTAAATTGCTCTCCGATGAAATCAACGAGTACTACAGCAATTTTCGCGTCAGCAATGATCTGATCGAATTGCGTAACTTGGTACTCAGCGCGGACCTGATCGTGCAATGCGCCCTGGCGCGTCATGAGAGCCGCGGCCTGCACTATAGTTTGGATTATCCCTTCACTGCGAAACACGCGCTGAACACCGTGCTCACCCCGACCCGACCCACTTATGCGCCGCACGACCGTGCTGGGTAAAACCGAAGCGATTTATTTGACAGCGCAGATTCGCCTGATCGAACGTGCCGCCGTCGATGAGAATCCGCGCATTCAATTAATGGAGCGCGCCGGCGAAGCCGCAGCCGATGTCGCGCGCAGCTTGCTCGGCGAAAATGCCACCCGCGTTTTGATTCTCGCCGGTCCCGGCAACAACGGCGGCGATGCCTATGTGGTCGCGCGCCATTTGAAACGCTGGTTTTATCACGTCGACGTCGTGCAACTCGCCGATCCGAAACGAATTGCCGGCGACGCCGTTGCTGCATTCGCCATGTGGCAAGAAGCCGGCGGCACGATCAACCAAGCCGTTCCTGCCGATACGCGTTACGACTTGGTGGTCGACGGCCTGCTAGGCATCGGCCTCACCCGCGAAGTTTCCGGCGCCTATCGAAAACTGATTGAACAAGTCATCGCGCTGAAGGCGCCGGTTCTCGCTCTCGATATTCCCAGCGGGCTCGATAGCGACACCGGTATGGTCAAAGGCATCGCATTGCCGGCGCGGGACACGGTGACGTTCATCGCGCTCAAACCCGGCCTTCTCACGCGCGATGGACCGGACTACTGCGGCGATGTGCGCATCGCCAACCTCGGCCTCACGCCAGAGGAGTACGTCGGCGCCGACGGACGTTTGCTGCGCGATGTCACGATCAAGCATTTAATCGGACCGCGCAAAAAGAATTCTCACAAAGGACTTTACGGCGATGTCGCCGTCATCGGCGGCGCTGATGGCATGGTCGGCGCACCGTTACTGGCGGCGCGGGCGGCGTTGAAACTCGGCGCCGGGCGGGTGTTCGCCGGCCTCGTTGCAAAAGATGCGCCAAGCGTCGATCCGCAAAACGCCGAAATCATGTTGCGTGAGGCGGAAGATATTCTGACGATGGCGAATATCAGCGCGCTCATCATTGGCCCCGGCTTGGGCAAATCGGTCGCGGCGAAACGCCTGCTTACCCGCGCCATCGACACCGATTGGCCGTTATTAATCGACGCCGATGCGCTGACTTGGGTCGCCGCCGAACCGGACTTGCAACTTGCGTTGCACAACCGCGACGCCACCACCATCATCACACCGCACCCCGCCGAAGCCGCCCGGCTGCTCGGCACATTGACCGGCAATGTGCAAAACGACCGGCTCGCCGCGGCGCGCGAACTCGTCGTTCAACTAAACTGCCATGTGGTGTTGAAAGGCGTCGGCAGCATTTGTATCAGCCGCGACGGCAAGTGGCACATCAACACCAGCGGCAACCCGGGCCTCGCCAGTGGCGGCATGGGCGATGCGCTGGCCGGCATGATCGCCGCGCTGGTCAGCCAAGGCCTTAGCGCCGAGCACGCGATGTTGTATGGCGTTTATCTGCACGGCGCCGCCGCGGATCGTTGCGTCGCCAACGGCGCCGGCCCGATTGGGCTGACCGCTAGCGAAGTGATTGACTCGGCGCGGCAGGTTATCAATACCTGGATTCGGCAATGAAATTCAATAATCCTAGATCGGTCTGACCTATCCGATTCTAACTGCCTCCAGGATGCTATTGTCCCCCCGTGTCGGAATAATGCGCAGAAGCCGAAGACCTGCCGCCATGAACAAATTCGCGAAACCGTCTTGCGTGCGCTCACGTCCACCTTCCGTCAACGCTAGCATGACAAGATCCATCAACTTCGCATAGCTCCGCTCGTTGCCGGGCAAAATGACTTTCTCGCAAACCAACAGTTTGGCGTGATCGGGCATCGCGTTCCGGCACGCATGCAAGATGGAAATACAATCCCCATCGCTCCAATCGTGAAGAATATGCTTGAGCAGAAAAGCATCTCCTCCCTGCGGAACGGAGTCAAAAAAACTTCCTGGCATCGTAAGACAACGACCGGACAGTCCACGCTGGGCAAGGAAGTCGCGTCCACGTTCGATGACGTGGGGTAGGTCGAACAATACACCGCGCAGATCGGGCGTTGCTTCGACAACTGCCGCCAGCGTGCTTCCCACGCCGCCTCCTATGTCGACCAGGACGCTGAACTGCTTCCAATCGTAGGCATCTACAATTGCCGAATTGAGCATATTCGATGAACTGACCATGGCGGCGTCGAAGCATGTTGCGGATGCAGGATGATTGGCCAGGTAGTCAAACATCGGCGCGCCGTGTACGTGCGCGAAGGCTGCTTCGCTCGTTCTCACGCTATGACCCAGTCCTTCCCAAGCCCGCCATATCAGTGCATCACCAAACATCATCGAGAGTCCTCGCAACGATCCCTGCACGTTGTCTCTTAGAAACTCGGACATTGGCGTGTTCGCATAGCGACCGTCCGCGCGCTGCTCAAATATTCCGTAGGTCTCCAGGTACCGCATTAGACGCACTAAAGTGTTTGCGTGGGTTCCGGTTTTCGCGGCCAGCCGAGCAGAATCCAGGGGGCCGTGCGCCAACGCATCGGCAATCCCGAGTTCCGCCGCCACCTGAACAGCTCTTGATACCACGAATCCCATGAGCAAGTCGCGTACTTGCAGTTGTATATCTTTTACAGGTGCTGTGTTCATTTTCCGACCAACTCCCCGAGTCGTACCCAGCGTTTCCCATCGAATTGCACAAATTGAAACTGTTCCACGGGCAGATAATCCGTCGGACTGGTATTGACTCGTATGCCTGGCAGCAACATGGGAAATTCGAGGTTGGTCATACTCGCCGCTTGCCGCATGATATTTTCCCGGCTCAGATCGTCCCGGCAGCGCTTCAGCACGTGCACTAGCATTTGTGCCGTGGTGTATCCCGCCACATTGCTCCAATCGTCAGGGTCGCCCTCGGGATAGTACTTTTTCATCCACGCAAGGTAGTCCGTCATTGCCGGATCATTCTGCCACTGCGGATCGGACGGGTCTTTAGTCACGGAGGATGAGATGAGACCTACAGATTTCTCTAATCCCGCAGGTTGCAGGACGGGCTTGATCGCAGAGGCCGTGAACGCCACGATATGCAGCGGTTTCCAGCCAATGTCGTAGCTCTTTCGAATGGCCTGCGCACCGAATTTCGGTGTGGAGAAGTTCAGCAGTACGTCCGCCCCGCTGGCCTTGAGCGTCACGATTTGCGAATCGATAGTGGTGTCTGTCAGTTCATAGGATTGCTCGCTGACTAGCAACTCGCCGGCATGCGACCCGAGTCCTTCCCGCAGTCCGAGCAGGTAATCCTTGCCTTGCTCGTCGTTCTGGTACAACACGCCGATCCTGGCATTCGGACGAGTGCGTAAAATGTACTTGGCGTAACCGTGACCTTCCATCTCGAAGCTAGGCCGTATGGTCATCATGGTCCAAGGGAAATGGGCGGGATCGTTCCACCGGCTGCTGCTGGAAGCGATAAAAAGATGAGGAAGCTTCTTTGCGTTGACGTATTTATGAATTGCCATGTTGGGGGCGGTCCCCAGCGAACCGAAAATGAGCGCCACGCCTTCGTGCTCAACCAGCCTGCGCGTTTGCTCCACGGTCTTGGACGGATTGTAAGCGTCGTCGAGACTGATAAGCCGTATCTTGCGACCATTAATCCCGCCTTGGTCATTGATCATATTGAGATAAGCCGCGTGCGCACGGCCCGCCGCGCCGAGTGCGGACGCTGGCCCGCTGTAAGGCATGGTCTGTCCGATCTTGATTTCTGTGTCGGATACGCCAAGGGCGTAATTCTTCTGCGCCGCTACTTGGGTGGAGAGTGTTGCGATCAAGCCGGCGCCAAGCATCACTACGATTACCTTATTCATATATATTCTCCTATTTGTCCGCGAGGCCAAACGGCCCCGACTTGTTCGACAAGATAGACTACGAACACTGGCAGATCGGTTTCAGATTAGCAAAAAATCAGTTAATCACGCAGTGTCGCGGCAAGCGCCTGCGTTTCCCTGGATGGCTCAATGCCCAGCACGATGGAAAGCATCTCCTTGCACCGGCGGTAGACCTTCAGCGCTTCGGCGGTCTCTCCTTGTTCTCGCAAGCAGTGCATGAGATCGCGATAGAGCGGCTCCGCCAAGTTGTCGAGGGCAAGCGCCCGCTCGTACAGCTTTGCGGCGGCGCGCGTCTCGCCGTTGCGCTGCAGTTCCGTTCCGGCGTTTTGTACCAGCGAAACGATATGCCTGCGCAATTGCCCCCGGTAAGCTACTGCCCAAGGTTGTTCGCCCTCTTCATTTAGAAAGTGACCCCGATATAACTCCAGCGCCAGGGTTCCTTGCGTTGCGTCAGCGATCTTGCGTCCCGGTTCGCTATTTGCAGCTAGGCGCTCAAAGGCCCAGGCATCCACCCAGCATTGCGAAGTATCGATCGCCACACGGCCCTGGGACGACTTGATCGCTGTATCTATCCCGAGGACTTTGCGCAGGCGATGCACGTTGGTGTCGACGTTGTTCAAGGCCGCATCGGCCTCCACGTCCGGCCACAACTTGTCGGCGATCGCGCGGGCTGGCAGGCCTTCCTCCCCGGCACAAACTAACAACTTAAGCAATTCAAGCGGTTTGCGCGGGATCTTGCCTTTGAAGGACAAAGGTCGATCGTCACGGCCGAGACCGAAGCCGCCGAGTGTTCGAATCTTGATCGGCCAGGGCCACTGTTCAGGCGCGTCACGACCTCCGCGAATGCAGTACTGCGTAATCCATTGTCTGATTCTGCCTTGACCGATGCGTTCACGCAGAGCAAAGGCGAGTATGTCTGGCAACACGTGCGGCACCATCCGTAACATGTACAGATCGCTCACCGGCCGCATCGCGAGGGCACGTTCTATCAAGACGGCCGCATGATCGCGGTGGCCGTCACGAATTGCAATGAAGGCCTCAACTAGCAGCAATTGCGTTTCATGGTGCTGCATATAGGTGTCGCGCATCTCTTCCTTGGCCCGGGAGATGAGCGCGATCAGCTCCTCGGACGACGCGGTTGGAGCCAACAATGCGGCGAGTCCGATTTGCGCATTTATCGCCCCGAAGAACATTCCTGCCTCGCGAAATGCTTCCAGCGCGGCCCGGTTGTGACCGATGGCACTCTCCAGTGTGCCGGTGCATGCCGCAACAATGAAATGGCTCAGGCTGCACATCGCCCGTGCCACTCCGGGGGTAGAAGGGGTGGCGATACGCAGCCGGGCACTGTGTTCCCTGGCGCCATCCCAGTCTCCACGCATCACCCTGAGGAACACATGAAAATTGCGTAGCACTACTTCGGCGGGATGGCCGGCGAAATCGTTCGCAAGTTGATCCGCGTCGCCGAGCGCTTCCAATGCCTGCGCGTAGCGTGCTTGATGGATGTAGAAATCGGCCACCCTGCCCCACCAGTAGATGCGGCTAAGCGGCATCACCGCGTGGTCTTCCATGATGGCATTCACCAGGCCGATGACCCATTCCGCGCGTTGGGAGTCGCCCCCGTGATCGAAATAGCGCAACAACACATCCCCTGCAGTCAATATCTGATCCGGATCGGGACCTTGCGTAACGAGTTGGCATAAGCGCTCTACGCTGCTCTTCAGAAGTGGATGGCGTGGATTGCGCAGAAACACAGCAAGTAGAAGGCTGGAATAAACTCTCAGTTCAACTTCCAGGTCGGAAAATTTCAATCCCTCGGCGATTAGCGTGCCCAACACATCAATCCACCGATCGAAACGCATTAGGGAAGTGTATGCACGATGCTCGGCTTCTATAATGCGGGCGGCGGCAAGCGCTTGGCCCGTCGTTTCGTTTGCCTGTCGCAGTTGGTCGAAAGCCCGTTCCAAACATTGGCTCGCTCCTGTTTGGTCGATTGGAATCAACGATACGCCAAGCCAATAGGACAGCCACGGGTTGTTGTCCAATTCCTGCTGGGGCAGGGCATCGATCCAGTCTCGTAGCGTCTGCCCACGGCCCTGACGCAGCAGTGCCGGCGCCTGACGCAGGATCAATGCGGCCTGCGCTTGCGAATCCCCTGCCTCGCCATAAAGCGCAACGGCTGCTTCCGGCTGGCCGGACGTGTCGAGCAACTGGGCCGCCGCCGCTGCCAGTCGGCGCAGCGCTGCTGGCGTGTATTCTTCCTTGGCTTTACTTTGAAGAAATGCACGAAACAGGGCGTGGTATTCGTAGGTGGGCTCCGCGGTTTCCGGACGGTTGCGCGTCCCGATACCAGTCAGGTGTCGCCGATAGGTGAAGAGTTGTCGCCGGTGGAGATCTTCGAGAAGCTTTCCGGCGCCCGGGTTGCCCGTCAATTTTTCGGCCAGCGTCGGTGTGATGCGTGGCAGCAGCGCCGTGCAAAGTAGAACATGCCGGTTCTCGATGGGAACGCGATCGAACAGCGTACCGGCAAAATAGTTGAAAATCGCTTCCCGGGTTTCCACATCGATCGCCTCTGGAATCTCTCCGGTCCGTGCGATGCGCTCGAGCATGAGCGTCAATCCCGCCGCCCAGCCATCGCACTGCTCATACAGCCGGGCAAGTGTGGCTTCACCGATTTGCTGTCTGACCGCCGCGATCTGCCGCGTCTCCTCCAGGGTGAGTCTCAAGTCCTGCCATTCGATGGTGGCGAGTCGCCCAGTCGACGCATGCCGGGCAAATGCGGGTGGCGGCTCGGTTCGGCTGAGGCAAATGAGATTGATCCCGTCGGGAATTTCTTCCGCTCCGACTTCCATGACCTGCGTCCAGGTCG
>JANNFT010000126.1:0-10422 GCA_031380185.1 Pseudomonadota bacterium | reverse complement strand
TGGTGGATCGATAAGGTTCAGTCTCAATACCCGCGGCAATGGGAATCCATCCTCACGTTAGGGAATCAGCATCCGCCGATGACTTTGCGCGTGAATCGTCGCCGCTGCGACGCGCAGACCTATTTGCAGCAATTGGCGGATGCCGGTATCGCGGCATCGTTGGGCGAACACGGCGCGATTATCCTGGCCCATCCTGTCGGCATCGAGCGACTGCCGGGCTTCGCGGATGGTGTCGTGTCGATACAAGATCAAGGCGCGCAGTACGCTGCCCACTTGCTCGACCTCGTAGCCGGACAGCGGGTGCTGGATGCCTGCGCCGCGCCGGGCGGCAAGACCGGGCATATCCTCGAATTAGCCGACGTTGAACTGACCGCTATCGACAAAGACGTCGAGCGCCTGTCGCAAGTCAGCGACAATCTCATTCGCTCAAGCTTAAAAGCCACGCTCAAGGCGGCGGATGCCACCAAGCTTGAAAATTGGTGGGATCGGCGACCTTTTGACCGCATTCTGTGTGATGCGCCGTGCACCGCTTCAGGCGTTGTGAAACGCCATCCGGACATCAAATGGCTGCGCCGCGCCGCCGATGTTGCATCATTCGCACAACAGCAGACACGACTTCTTTCAGTTTTGTGGCAGACACTGACCCCGGGGGGCAAATTGCTGTACGCTACTTGTTCCATTTTTGCGGACGAAAACCATAGGCAAATAATTGATTTTTGCCGACATCATCCCGATGCACTGTTGCTGCCTCTCTCCGACGCCAATCCAGAAGGTTTGCAGTTGTTGCCAAGCGAAAGCAGCGACGGATTTTTTTACGCATTATTGCAAAAGCGCTAGTTTCGTCACGGTCCTGCTGCGTCACGCCAATCGATTTCTTTTGCTCAGCGCGTTATTCATCGCCATTTTAGGTGGCGCGCGCGCCAGCGAGTTATCGGTCAGGAACGCCAGTCTAACGCCGACCAAGCAGGGTTACGTTGTCAACGGCGATTTTGACCTTAACCTAAATCAGACTCTCGAAGAAGCGCTCGAGCGCGGTGTCGTACTTTTTTTCGTGATCGAAAGCCGCGTCTGGCGGCCGCGCTGGTGGTGGTTCAGCAATACCATCGCGACGGCCCAGGAAACGCGAAAACTTTCATATAATTCGCTTACGCGGCAATATCGCGTCAGCTCGGGAAATAACTATCAGAATTTCAGTTCTCTGGACGACGCCCAGACGGAGTTGGCGCAGTTGCGAAATCAGATTCTGGCCGAACCGAATGCACTGAATAAAGAAAACACCTATCGCGCGTCGGTGCGGATGTGGTTAGATGTGACACAGCTACCGAAACCGTTTCAAGTCAAAGCGGTAACGGCGGCAGACTGGAAGCTGGATTCCAATGAGTGGGTATTCGATATCTCTTTCTGATAACGCAAGTTCACGCGGACTGCGCTGGCTCTTGGCTGCCTGCGCCGCGATCGGCGTTGGCCTGATATTTTTAATATCCGAAGCCAGCTCTAACACCACCATGTTTGCGAGCAGCTATCCGTGGCTACTCGCCATGGGCGGTGTGTTGGCGGTCGGTTTGATTCTGATTATCACTTATCAGCTTTGGTCTTTGCGGCGCAAGGTCAGAGGGCACGTGTTTGGTTCCCGATTGACGCAGCGCCTGCTAACAATCCTTGCGCTGATGGCCTTGGTGCCGGGCATTTTGGTTTACCTCTTATCAGTGCAATTTCTATCGAAAAGCATCGAATCGTGGTTCAACGTTAAGGTTGAAAAGGGACTTGAAAGCGGTTTGAATCTTGGCCGGACAACGTTTGACCGCCTGTTGGGCGAATTGGAAGCAAAGGCCGCGTACATGGGTGGCCAACTGGCTGAAGTGCCGGCGAGCGATTTGGTGTCCGTAATTAATCAACTGCGCGAAGAAGGCGGGGTTGAGGAAGTCGCGCTCTTTAGCGGACGAGGTCGGGTAATTGCATTTTCCGGAAGTGAGCGCGCCGGACTAGTGCCGGACATCCCGAGTTCGAAGATTTTACGGCAGGTGCGCAATACCCACACCTATCGCGCCGTCGACGCCGGCGACACACCGGGACGCTACGTGTTACGAGTTGTAGTGCCGATCGATCATGTTGGAATCGAAGATGGGCTGCGCGCATTGCAAGTGCTGGATTATGCGCCGCAAAGTTTGGCGCAGGATGCGGAAACAGTTCGGGCGGTGCATAGCGAATACAAGGAAATCGCGTTTGCTAGATCGGGCTTGCGATCTTTGTTTGGATTAGCGTTGACGCTTTCGTTGCTGCTTACTTTGCTGGTCGCGGTGGCGCTGGCGATCATGCTGAGTGAGCGTCTCAGTGCGCCGCTAGGCATGTTGGCCGAAAGCGCGCGCGCCGTTGGCAAAGGTGATTTCAGCAAGGTGAACCCGGTGAAAAGCCGCGATGAGTTGGGCGTGCTCACGCAATCGTTCAACACCATGATGCGGCGCTTGAGTGAAACTTCCGACCAAGTCACTCGCAACCAACAACAATTGGAGAACGCCAAATCCTATTTGGAAAATATTCTTGGCCGCTTGTCGGCTGGCGTGCTTGCCTTCGATGAACGTTTTATGCTGCGCACGGTTAACCCAAGTGCGACGGACATTCTTCAGTTGAGGATCGCACAATTGCGCGGCATTTATCTGCAGGATTGGGGCAATGTCATGCCTGAGCTGAAGTCACTTGTCGCAGAAATTGTTGGCGAATTCAGTAGCACCGGCGGCAAAGCCTGGGAAAAGCAAATCGAGTTCTTGGGTAAATCCGGCGAACGCACGCTGTTGGTGCGCGGTACGCGTTTACCGGCCAATATCGACAGCGGCTACATTGTCGTGTTCGACGACATTACCCACTTGATGCAGGCGCAGCGCGATGCCGCGTGGGGCGAAGTCGCGCGCCGCCTCGCCCACGAAATCAAAAATCCGCTTACGCCTATTCAGCTCGCCGCGGAGCGTTTGCAACACAAACTCGCCTCGCATCTGGACGCCGCCGATGCCGCTCTCCTCAGTCGCGCAACACACACCATCGTTAACCAGGTTGGCGCGCTGAAAAGCATGGTTGACGATTTCGCCGAGTACGCGCGCACCTCGCGCATGAATCCGCAAGTGCTGGATCTGAACGGCCTGATACGAGAGGTGTTGGTGCTGTACGAAACCATGGGCGCGCGCATTTCCCTCGAACTCGATGCGGCATTGCCGAAGATCAATGGCGACGTGAAACTGTTACGCCAGGTGCTGCATAACTTGATTCAAAACGCGTTAGATGCGTTGGCTGAAGTGAGTAATCCGAGCGTTCTGATCAAGACGGAACAAAACGAATCCGGTATTCGTCTATCGATATCCGACAACGGCAGCGGCTTCTCGGATGCGTTGCTGTCGCGCGTGTTCGAGCCCTATGTCACCACCAAACCTAAAGGTACGGGGCTCGGCTTAGCCATTGTTAAACGCATCGTTGAAGAGCATCAAGGCCGCATCCAGGTGGCAAACATGAAGCCGCGCGGCGCCAATGTCACCATTCAGTTGCCGCTCGCGAAAGCCGCGTAGTGTGGATGGCTTGAAATCGATTACAAGCGGGCTCGCGCACCTTTTCCGCTACGGTAGCTCATTACAGTGTACTATTTCGCCGTTTACAGGCCATTCAGGGGCGCTCCGGCCCGGCCAATAATTGTTTGAGCATGGGTAACCAAATACTTATCGTCGACGACGAAGTCGGCATCCGCGAATTGTTGTCCGAAATCCTGATGGACGAGGGCTACGAAGTAAAGCTCGCAGAAAACGCGCGCGCCGCTCGTGCGATGCGGCGCGATGCACGCCCGGACCTGGTGTTATTGGATATCTGGATGCCCGATACAGATGGCATTAGCCTGCTTAAGGAATGGTCGGCGGGCGGCCTGCTAACCATGCCCGTGGTTATGATGTCGGGACATGGCACCATCGATACCGCCGTCGAAGCTACTCGGGTAGGCGCGTTCGACTTCCTCGAGAAGCCAATCGCGCTACCTAAGTTGCTCGCGGCAGTCGAGCGCGCCTTATTGCGCGGCCAGGGTTTCGCGCGCACCGGGATGGAACTCGGCAACCTCGGTAAATCGCAAATCATTCTGGATCTAAAAAAACGCCTGGAACAAATCGCCAATCGCAAGTTCCCGGTTTTATTGGTCGGTGAGCGAGGTTGCGGCGTGGAAATTTGTGCGCGCTATTTGCAACAGCCGAATGCCGCCTGGGCGGCGCCGAACGAAAGCACGTGGCTGACTGAAAATCCGTTTGCGATATTGAACGACGTACACGATGGAATATTGTTCCTCTCGGAAATATCTGAGTTGTCGCGCGGCGAACAGCGCGGGCTGCAACATCTGATCGGCAAAATCGACAAAAACAACACCCGGCTGGTGTGCGCAACATCAAAACCGCTGCCAGGATTAGTTCAACAGGATAAATTTGATGCCGATCTGGCGGCGAAACTGAGCATGATCACCGTGCCCGTTCCCGCGTTACGCGATCATGCCGACGACATCATCGATATCGCCAGCATGATGCTGGCGCAGTTGGTGGAAACAAAAGATGTTCCGCTATGCCATTTTTCTAGCGGGGCATTGAACGCGCTGCGTAACTTAGACTGGCCGGGAAATTTGCCGGCGCTGGCTAACGCGGTAAAAACGTTGGCGGTCACGGGGCTTACGCCGGAAATCGGCGCCGAAGACGTGGCGCGAATTGCGCCGCAGTTTTCGCCGACGGAAACGCCCGAACAAATTCTCGCGCAGGCGTTACCATTGGATCTGCCGCTGCGCGATGCGCGCGATGTGTTCGAAAAAATTTACTTCGAACACCACATCCGGCTCGAGAACGGCAATATGTCGCGTGTTGCCGATAAGGTCGGCTTGGAACGAACGCATTTATATCGCAAACTTAAGCAACTCGGTATTCGGCCGAGTCATCCGCATCGCGTTGAGGAAGTTTAAGAAGACAATCGCGCCACGAGGCTCTCCGATTTTGCCTCGCAGCGTATTGCAATTGAAGAACTGCATGGAAATTTCCTTTGCACCTGGCCCTAGGCCGCCCCGTGGACCAGTGACTAGCCTAGCGCTACCCCGCCTAGGCGCATCTAACATGCATTTCGATAGCGCTCGCCTTGCCGATTAACACCCTTCGTCGCATTCGAAACTTTTGTTTCGGCCCGCCGCGCGATCCGATGGATCCGAACACGCGCGGTCACATCGCATTGATCGCCTTTTTCGCGTGGGTCGGGCTGGGGGCGGACGGGCTGTCGTCGGCGGCTTACGGGCCTGAACTCGGCTACCTCGCGCTCGGCGACCACGCGCGCTTCGGACTTTATTTGGCGCTGGCAACCGCCGTGACCGTCTTCATCATTTCGCTCGCTTACAACCAAGTCATCGAGCTGTTTCCGAGCGGCGGCGGCGGCTACAAAGTCGCGACGCAATTGATCGGCCCGAAGGCAGGCTTGGTGTCCGGCGCCGCGTTGATCGTCGACTATGTGCTGACGATTTCAATTTCGATCGCCAGCGCGGCGGATCAATTGTTCAGCCTGTTGCCGATCGGCGCGCAACATTTAAAATTGGCGGTTGGTGTGCTCTTCATCATCATGTTGATCGTATTAAATTTGCGCGGCTTGAAAGAAGCGATCAAGGTGTTGCTGCCGATTTTTATAGGGTTTATCGTTATCCACGTCGTGTTGATCGTTTACGGTGTCGTTGTGCATGCGGATCGGCTGCCCGGATTATTACCCGCCACATGGAATGAAACCCTGTCGCTGAAGGCGGAAACCTCCTGGTTCTTCGTCGTGTCAACGCTGTTACTCGCCTATTCCCAAGGCGGTGGAACTTACACCGGATTAGAAGCGGTATCGAACAACGTTAATACCCTGGCCGAGCCACGTGTGCGGACCGGCAAATGGACTATGTTTTACATGGCCGTATCGTTGGCATTCACGGCTGGCGGCATTCTGTTGCTCTATCTGCTGTGGGATGCGAAACCCGTTGCAGGCTCGACTCTAAACGCCGTAGTGTTCAAATCCATTCTAGACACCTGGACTGTCGGCGGCATCGCATGGACGACATTCATGTTGCCAATCGCGATGTTCTTCACCGCCGGCTTACTGTTCGTAGCGGCGAACACCGGCTTTCTCGGCGGCCCGGCCGTATTGGCGAACATGTCTATGGATCAGTGGGTGCCGAACCAATTTGGATCGCTTTCGAGCCGATTGGTTACTAAGAACGGCGTGCTCTTGATGGGTTTCGCCGCCCTCGCGGTCTTGGTCTGGAGCCACGGCAACGTCGAATTGTTGGCGGTTCTCTATAGTATTAACGTATTCTTGACATTTTCGCTATCGTTGTTGGGGTTGTGCATTTATTGGCTGCGTGACGGTCGTCGCGAGCCGCATTGGTTGCGCCGCTTCGTCTTGTCGGCCATCGGATTTGCAGTTACGGCGAGTATTCTCGTCGTGCTGTTGGTGGAAAAATTTTCTCACGGCGCGTGGGAGACGGTGCTCATTACGGGCGCCGTCGTTGCACTGTGTATGTTGATTCGCAAACATTACAACGAAACCCGCGCGCAACTCAAAAAAGTAGAAGAGATTTTTACCGGACAAAGCTACGAAAAATTGGAGACGCCGCCGGCGCTCGATCACGATTTGCCCACCGCGATTTTTATGGTTAGCCGCAATCGCGGCGCAGGAATGCACACTCTGCTTTGGGTGCAGCGTCTATTTCCCGGCAACTTTAAGAATTTCATTTTTCTTGGTGTCGGCGCAGTCGATACGGCGAGTTATTTGGCCGAAGGCGAAATTGAACGATTGCAGAGTCAGGTAGAGGACACTCTCGCTTATTTCGTCAACTTTTGTCACCATCACGGCATTGCCGCCAAAGCGTATTCCAGCTACGGCACTGATCGCGTCGACGAGTTGACCAAATTAGTCGATCAGGTCGCGGTGGAATTCCCCAACGCGGTGTTCTTCGCCAGCAAACTTATTTTCGTTCACGACAACTGGCTAACGCGTTGGCTGCACAATCAGACATCCCTCACCATGCAGCGCATTTTGCATTTGCGTGGACAGCAAATGGTGATTTTGCCGATGAAGATCGGTTAATCTAAATCGTGGAGTAGTCGTGTCTCTGCAAACAGCGATAGCAAGTTTACCCGCCGTTAGCGCCAAGGTTTCCTATATCGCGCAAAGCGATAGACCGGCGCAGGTTCGCGTCTTTCCTTTACGCAGCGGAATCCCCACGACGCGCCCGCAGGCCGCTGAACACTACGTGACCATTCGCGACGCGCGCTCGATCGTGGCGTCGTTTCGCCTCGACGAACAAGGCTTTGCGTTGCATGCGTCACCTTCGATGTTTGCCGATTTTTACAACGATGAGTCCGTGCGTGAGCGTTACTATCCTGAAGTCAAGGACGCGGTGCGCGCGCTAACCGGGGCCTTAGAAGTGATCGTGTTTGACCATAACGTGCGCAGTGCCGTGCGCGCGGCCCGCGGCCAACCCGGTGTGCGTGTTCCAGTCGATCAGGTTCACAACGACTATACGGAAGAATCCGGCCCGCGACGCAAGCAAGAAGTGCTCGATGACGCCGGACGTTCGGATCTCGCCGATCGCCGCGTCGCGTTTGTCAATCTATGGCGGCCAATCATCGGCCCGGTGCAAGACAATCCTTTGGCGTTGTGTGACGCAAGAAGCGTGGCGCCTGAAGATTTAGTGTCGACCGACATTTATCACTTCGGCGAAGAGGATCTGACGGCGCCGCGCCACCGCGGACAAATTTACTCGGTGCGGCAAAATCCTGCTCACCGTTGGTTCTTTGTATCGGATATGCATCCCGACGAAGTGTTGTTGCTAAAGTGTTACGACTCCAGAATCGATGGCCGCGCCCGTTTCGTGCCGCACACCGGATTTCAAAATCCCGCCTGCCCCGAAAAATTCGTGCCGCGCGAAAGCATCGAAGCTCGTACCCTGGTTGTATTCGATGAGAAAGTGTAACGTCTGATTCGCCTCCGAAGCCAACTGGCAGACCACCTGGAACGCCGCTACCATGGCTGATCTCCGGCTAGTTAACGTCCGTGAATTTACTTAAAGTACTGGCGCAAGTAAGCGGCATGACGTTGCTTTCGCGCGTTCTGGGTTTCGTGCGTGACAGCGTAATTGCACGCGGCTTCGGTGCCGGGATGGAGACCGATGCGTTTTTTATCGCATTTCGCATTCCCAATTTATTACGGCGGTTATTTGCCGAAGGCGCGTTTTCGCAAGCTTTTGTGCCGGTGCTGTCCGAGTTCAGAAACCAAAAAGGATTCGATGCCACCAAAGATTTAGTGGATCACGTCGCCAGCGTGTTGGCGCTCGCGTTGTTTGTTGTTACGCTGCTCGGCATCGTCATCGCGCCGCTGATCATCTACCTCAGCGCGCCGGGATTCTCGGCGCATCCGGCGAAGTTCCAAATCACGGTCGAGCTGTTACGCATAACGTTCCCGTATATTTTCTTTATCTCGCTGGTGGCGTTTTCCGGCGCGATTCTCAACACACACAGTAAATTTTCCGTGCCGGCATTCACGCCAGCGTTATTGAACATTTCGTTTATCTTCTTCGTGCTGGTTGTCGCGCCGCATCTCGCATCGCCAGTAACGGCGTTGGCCTGGGCGGTATTCGCGGGCGGCCTGTTGCAACTGGCATTTCAGATTCCGTTCCTGCTCAAAATAAACCTATTGCCGCGATGGCGTCTGAACTTGAATGACCCCGGCGTGTGGCGAATTTTGCGGTTAATGGGGCCAGCGGTGTTCGGGGTTTCTATCGGCCAGATCAGTTTGCTCATCAGTACGATATTTGCGTCGTTCTTGATCACAGGTAGCGTGTCGTGGCTGTTTTACGCTGACCGATTGATGGAATTTCCGACGGGGCTCATGGGTGTGGCGCTCGGAACGATCCTGTTGCCGAGCTTGGCGAAACATTACCAAAACAAAAATTTTGAGGACTATTCCAAACTATTGGATTGGGGTTTGCGGCTTACGTTCCTATTTGCGCTACCCGCAGCATTGGCACTTGCGCTCCTTGCCGTCCCGCTGGTAACAACGCTGTTTCACTATGGCGAATTCAGCCATAACGACGTCTGGATGACGCGTAGCGCGGTCATGGCTTATAGCGTGGGCCTTACCGGACTTATCCTCGTGAAGATCCTCGCACCGGGATTCTACGCGCAGCAAAACATTAAAACGCCGGTGAAGATCGGCCTTATCACGTTGGCGGTAACGCAATGTTTGAATCTAATATTTATCATTCCGTTGCAACATGCCGGACTCGCGCTCGCGACGGGCTTGGGTGCTTGCTTCAACGCCGGATTCCTGTTTTATAAATTACGGCAATTCGATATGTATCGGCCGCAAGCGGGATGGCTGATTTACTTTGGCAAGATCGCGCTCGCCTTGCTGGCAATGGGTAGCGTATTGTGGTGGTTGTCCGGTGACAATCGCGCATGGCTTGCAATGTCGGCGCGCGCCAAAGTCGGCAAACTCTCGCTCATTATTAGTTTTGGCGCCGGCGTTTATTTTGTCGCGCTATGGTTACTTGGATTCCGCTTAGGCCATTTTTCGCGCCGCGCCGCCTAGTTAGAAAAACGATTAAATTCGACAAACAACCATCTGTTATGTAATAATAAAAAATAATAATCCTCGTAAATATTAGCCTTTAATGCAATCCGGCGACTGCTCGATGCTGCGTTTGCCAAGGACACCAAATGCTGCAAAAACTGCGTAGCCTATCCATTGCCTCCAAGCTGGCGCTGCTGGCGCTATTGTCGATTTTATTGGTGCTGTCCTGCCTCACGATTTATGCGGTCGCTGAATCGAAAAACACATTGATGACCGTTGAGGTTGATAACCTTAAACTAGAAAACAAGCTCGTCATCGATATGATCGATGCTTATGATCAGAGTCTTCAGCGTCCGACAGTGACGTTGTTGAGCGTGTTTCGCAGCTTATTTCCCGAGACATTTACCCTGTCCCAAAAAGTCACGCAGGTCGGTGCGGAAATGTTGCCAGTCCTGTTAGCCGATAGTGACGAAATTAACAACCAGACCTTTCAAGTCGATCGATTTCATACGCTGACGTCGGCGGTGGCCACCGTTTTCGTGAAGCGCGGAAGCGATTTTTATCGCGCGACTACATCGGTGCTTGATGCCAACAAACAACGGGTTCTCGGCACGTCGCTGAGCAAAACTAATCCCGCCTACGCTGCACTCGCACGGGGCGAAAGCTACATCGGCCTGGTTAAATTTTTCGGCAAAAGTTACATGGCGGGGTATGAACCGATTCGGAATCCAGAGAAAGAAATCATCGGAGCGTTTTTCGTCGGGGTAGACTTTGGCGCTGAAATGGCCGCACTGAAAAAGAAAATCAAACAACTCAAGATCGGTGAGA
>JANNFT010000325.1:0-1811 GCA_031380185.1 Pseudomonadota bacterium | reverse complement strand
CATCGCCTACAATGCCAGCAAGGGCGGCCTAGTGAACATGACGCGCGCGCTGGCCGCCGAATGGGGGCAATTCAACATTACCGTCAACGCAATTTGCCCGGGATTCTTTCCGTCGAAAATGACCAAAGGTATTTTCGAAATATTGGGAAAGGAAGGTTTGACGAAAGGAGTGCCCCTCGGCCGCGTCGGCGGGCCGGAAGATTTAAAGGGCGCGTGCGTGTTGTTCGCATCCGATGCTTCGCAGCAAATCACCGGGCAGTGCCTCGCCGTAGATGGCGGGGTGATGGCAGTGTAGCTAAATCCCTTCTCCCCGCCGGGGAGAAGGTTGGGATGAGCGACAGCGGTAATTGCGAGCGCTGAACCCTCACCCTAGCCCTCTCCCTAACGAGGGAGAGGGGACCCTGCCTTCATTATCATGACCGGACGCATCTTCGGCCTCACCATTCCCTTCGGCGATTTTGTTGGCATCGAAGCAATCGAGCAAGGTGACGGCTTCGTGCGCACTGCGCTCGACATTAAACCGGCGCTCATGAATAGTTGGGGCGTCGCCCACGGCGGCGCGGTGATGACCTTGCTCGATCTCACCCTCGGCATGGCGGCTCGAACCATCGACATGACATCGAACGGTTCGATCACGGTCGAGCTCAAAGTAAATTTTATCAAAGCGGCGTCGGGCCGCATTCATGCCGAAGGCCGCGCGACGCGCGCCGGAAAATCTCTGGTGTTCTGCGAAGGCGAAGTACTCGATTCGAGTCACAATCTCTGCGCCAAAGCCACCGGCACGTTCAAGTTACTATTACCGAGGAATCCGCAATGACGCGCCCCCCCGCACGCATCGGCGATCCGCTCGGCGCCGTCGATACACCGGCGCTGATCATCGATCTCGACGCCTTCGAGTACAACTTGCGGCGGCTGCCGGAATCCTTAATCGGTAAACCCGTGCGCGTGCGGCCACATGCCAAAACTCACAAGTGCCCCGTCATTGCGTTGATGCAAATCGAACTCGGCGCGGTCGGCATGTGCTGCCAAAAAGTCAGCGAAGCGGAAGCGTTAGTTTACGGTGGAGTGAAAGATGTGTTGGTCAGCAATGAAATTATTGGTGCACAAAAATTGGAGCGGCTCGCCGCGCTGGCCAAGCTCGCGAAAATCGGCGTCTGTGTTGACGACGCGAAGAATGTGCGTGACCTCGCTGCCGTCGCCGCGCGCGTCAATGTCAAGCTCGATGTCTATGTCGAGATCGATGTCGGCACATTTCGCTGTGGCGTTTCGCCGGGCGAAGCCGCAGTAATCCTCGCGAAAGAAATCAGCTCGAGTAAACTTCTGCGCTTCGCAGGACTGCATGCCTATCACGGCGCCGCGCAACATCAGCGTAACCATGCTGCCCGCAGAGCCAGTATCCATGCGGCGTGCGAGCATGCCACTGCCACGAGGCAAGCGCTGCAAGGCGCGGGGCTAGCTTGCCCCATCATCACCGGCGCCGGCACCGGCACCTATTTATTCGAAGCAGCGAGCCAGGTCTACAACGAACTCCAACCGGGTTCGTATATTTTCATGGACGCCGACTACGGCCGCAACACTGGCGAAGACGGCGCGCCCGTTTCCGATTTCCGCCAAAGCCTATTCGTTTGGACGACGGTCATGAGCCGCCCGGCGCCGGACCGCGCCGTGGTCGATGCGGGATTGAAGGCATTGTCGGTTGACTCCGGCATGCCGCTGGTCGCTGAATTGCGCGGTGTTGAGTATGCGCGCGCATCCGATGAACATGGTGTGTTGCTGATTAAAGATGGCGAGGAGAAACTTGCGCTTGGCAC
>JANNFT010000104.1:0-19926 GCA_031380185.1 Pseudomonadota bacterium | reverse complement strand
GATAATAGGCCATGCGCTGCGCCGACTTCGGCCCGACGCCGGGCAAGCAGCGCAATGCGTCGATCAATTCTTCTAAGGTTGATGGAGTTTTCATGATCGCTATTCTAATGAGTTCGCAGACTCAATGGCGTATTAGTAATTGGTTAGTGCAGATATTCCACATCGCGACCATCGCCAGGACCCATATCCAGATTCATCCCCGTCACAATATGCTTGCATCCCCGCGCCAATATTGCCTGATAGATTGGCATAGTTTGTAAGCCAATATTGATGTGCCTCTCCGAGCATATGCGCTGCGTTGCGGCAAGCACATTTTTGCACGGGCTAGTCTCGAACCGCCTTTTTGCGCGATAATCGGCGTTTCCAATAAAAGTCATCAGTAGCAATATGGATCCGAAAATCTCTTTCCCGCCCGGCGTCGAAATCAAAGGCCAAGTCTCCGCCGAATACGCCGAAATTATCACGCCGGAAGCAGTCGCCTTCGTCGCAAAATTGTTCCGCGCATTCGGCGAACGCCGCGAGCAATTGCTCGAACTACGTAAAGAGCGCCAAGCGGAATTCGATCGCGGCATTCGGCCCGATTTTTTGAAAGAAACCGAGGCGATCCGCAATAGCGATTGGAGCATCGCGCCGCTACCGAAGGATTTACAAGATCGTCGTGTAGAAATCACCGGCCCGGTCGATCGCAAGATGGTGATCAACGCGCTCAATTCCGGCGCCAGCATGTACATGGCGGATTTCGAGGATTCGTCGACGCCGACGTGGGCTAACTTGATCGAGGGCCAGATCAATCTGCGCGACGCGATTCGCGGCACGATTTCCTTTTCCACAGCGGAAGGAAAATCCTACCGGTTGAAGGAAAAAATCGCAGTGCAATTGGTGCGCCCGCGCGGCTGGCATCTGATCGAGAAGCATATGCTGGTCGACGGCAAGCCGGTGTCCGGTTCGATGTTCGATTTCGGCATGTATTTTTTCCATAACGTCAAAGCGCTGATGGCAAAAGGCTCCGGCCCCTATTTCTATTTGCCAAAAATGGAAAGCCATTTGGAAGCACGTTTGTGGAACGATATTTTCGTCACCGCCCAGCAAGAACTCGGCGTCGCGCAAGGCACGATCAAGGCGACCGTGTTGATCGAAACCATTCTCGCTGCCTTCGAGATGGACGAAATTCTGTATGAGTTGCGCCAACATTCGGCGGGACTGAATTGCGGCCGCTGGGACTACATTTTCAGTTGCATTAAAAAATTTCGCAACGACAAAAATATCGTACTCGCCGATCGTAATCACATCACGATGACCAGCCCATTTATGCGTAGTTACGCGTTGCTCTTGGTGAAAACTTGCCATCGCCGAAATGCGCCGGCGATGGGTGGCATGGCGGCGCAGATTCCGATCAAAAACGACCCCGCCGCGGACGATGCCGCCATGGCGAAAGTGCGCGCCGATAAAGAGCGTGAGTCCACCGATGGCTACGATGGAACTTGGGTGGCCCACCCTGCCCTGGTGGCGGTCGCGAAAGAAATTTTCGACAAAAACATGCCGACACCGAACCAGATTCATCGCCAGCGTCCGGACATCAACGTGTCGGCGAAAGATCTGATCGACTTCAAACCGGAAGCGCCGATTACCGAGAACGGCTTGCGCCAAAACATCAGCATCGGTTTGCAATACTTGGGCTCCTGGCTCGGCGGAACCGGCTGCGTGCCGATTTTTAACTTGATGGAAGACGCGGCGACGGCGGAAATTTCGCGTGCGCAGTTGTGGCAATGGATTCGCAGCCCGCGTGGCGTGCTCGATGACGGCCGCAAAGTAACCAAGGAATTATTCCGTCGACTGGTGCCGGATGAATTGGCAAAAATAAAATCTTTGCTAGGGGAAAAAGGCTGGAACGCCGGGAAATACGATGACGCCGCGAAGATGTTCGACACCCTCACGACCAATGACGACTTCGTTGAATTTTTGACGCTTCCGGCCTACGACGCCATCGCATAAACAGACCGTCATCCCCGCGCAGGCGGGGATCCAGTGTCTTGCTGAAAAGTCACTCGGTTCCCGCCTTCGCGGGAATGACAAACTACTGCTGTTTCGGCGCGACTGCGACCGGCAAGCTCAGGCACGAGACATAGGGCGTATTCACCATGCCGCTGCTAAAGCCAAAATAGGAAATCGCACGCAGATAATCCTGCGTCACCGTTTCCTTCGCCTTGTAACAGGCGTCCATACTTTCAAATCCTTGCACCACCGCCTGCGTTCCTGCTTCCTTGGCGACAGCGTAGTAAATCATCATCACGATCATCGTTTTCATGGCGCGTCCTTTATTTCTTGTGGATAATGCTCAAACAGTCATTTGCCTTATTTACGCGGCCCCTCACCCCTCACCCTCTCCCAAACGGAGAGGGGATTAATTCCCTTCTCCCTCTGGGAGACGGGCGGGGACGGGGTAGCCCTAGGCTAGCCACTGGCCTAAGGCCATGAGGGAGCGGCATAATTGAATAGCGCGTAAAGTATAATTTATTTGACGCCATTGAATTCATAATAATTGGCAACGCCATGGATCTAGGAAGCAAACTTTCGTTCATCTTTTTCGCATTTCTCGCCTTGATCGGCTTGGTGATGGCCGTGAGCTTTCGCGAACGTAAACGCGCCAATGAATCCGACGCTGGCGATTCGGTACCTGATGAGGCAAGCGACGCTCGCACCATGACCATCATTTTCGGCAGCATCGCCGGCGGCATGTTGCTCGCGCTGATCGTTGCGTGGCTGGTATTCTTCTCATGAAAATTTCCTCGGCGTCACTTTCCATTGCGTTCTCGCAAACCGGCCACAGCATGTCGCATATTTTCATGCTGCTCTACCCGACCGTCGTCCTCGCGCTGGAAAAAGAGTTTCATAAAAGCTATGGCGAATTACTGGTGCTGATGACCCTCGGTAACGTGTTATTCGGCGTCGCCGCCCTGCCCGCCGGCTGGCTCGGGGACCGCTGGAGCACGCTGGGCATGATGATCATCTTTTTCCTCGGCCTCGGCGCATCGGCGATTTTCACCGGCTTCATGACGACCACCGGCGGCTTGGTATTGGGCTTGGCGCTGATCGGTCTATTCGCGTCAATCTATCACCCGGTCGGCATGGCGTGGTTAGTCAGAAACTCGGAAAACAAAGGCCGCGCCCTCGGCATCAACGGCGTGTTCGGCAGTTTAGGCGTTGCCACGGCAGCGCTGATCGCCGGCATTTTGACCGACACGATAAGCTGGCGCGCAGCGTTTATCGTGCCCGGCGTGCTCGCGCTGATCGTCGGCATAGCGTTGATTTATTGCACGCAACGCGGGCTGGTGGTAGCGAGCTCCGGCGATGTAAAGCCTTTTGTCAAACCGCCGGCCGCCGATATCAAGCGCGTCTTTATTGTGCTGTCATTTACCATGCTGTTAAACGGCGTCATTTATCAATCGGTATCGAGCGCACTGCCGAAAATTCTCGCGGAAGGCGCGCCGAATTTAGCCGGTGGCACGGCCTCCGGCGCCGGCGTGTTGGTATCGATCGTCTACTTCTGCGCGATGATCGCAAGTCTGTTGGGCGGCTATTTGTCCGATCGTTTTCCGTTGAAAAACCTGTATATCGTCACCACCGTGCTGCAAGTGCCGCTCTATGCGCTGGCTGCGACTCTGATGCATCTACCGCTGCTATTCGTCATCACCATGGCCGCGGTATTCAGCACCATCGCCGTGCCTACGGAGAACGTCCTGCTAACTCGCTACACGCCGGAACGCTGGCGCGCCACCGCATTCGGCGCCAAGTTCGTGTTGGCGCTGGGCCTGGGCGCGCTCGGCGTGCCGCTGGTCGCCTACATCCGCGACCACACCGGCGGCTTCTACGCGTTCTACATGCTGCTGGCAGTGACGGCGTTACTGATTGCGATTATTGCGTTGTGGATGCCTGCTGACCAGGCGCCGCGGAGATTTGATGCGGGGCTTGCCGCTAAGGCGATGCCGTGATGCACGACAAGGAGAGCGCGGATGAAATCCGGCGGTATCCTCCCGAAATTCGCGTTGCTGCTTCCGAACTACGATCTCTTTCGAACCGGAATAGCATCGGCTTGGACTTGGCTAACGATCTCGGATGCCCGATGCAGCGTGACGACCTCGCCGACGACGATAACACTGGGACTCGCCATTTGCTGCGCCGCTACTTGTTCAATTACCGTGGAAAGCGTACAAATTAATTGCCGTTGAGTGGATAACGTTGCATCTTGAATCACGGCGATGGGCATGTTCGCGCGCGTGCCGCAGGCGTTCAATTCCGCCACAATTTCGGATAAGTTAGAAATTCCCATGTAGATGACCAGCGTAAGGCCCGCCGCAAGCAACGGCTGCAAATGCATCGTCGCATCGGTTTTAGCGTGGCCGGTAATGAACGCAACACCGTGACACAGGTCGCGATGCGTGAGTGGAATACCGATTGAGCTGGGCGCGGCGAGACCGGCGGTGATGCCGTTCAACACTTCGTAGTCAATTCCCGCCGCGACCAATGCGGCGACCTCTTCGCCGCCACGGCCGAACATAAACGGATCGCCCCCTTTTAATCGTGCAACGATGTTGCCGGCGATTGCTTCCGAAACCATCAGTCGTTCTATGAATGACTGTGGTGTTGATTTACAGCCGCCGCGCTTTCCGACGTGCACGATGCGCGCGTCGTCGCGCGCATGTTCCAACACAGCGGGGCTAACGAGATCATCGACCAACAGCACGTCGGCCTGGGCGATTGCTCGCACCGCCTTGAGTGTCAACAATTCGGGATCGCCGGGTCCGGCGCCGACGAGAAACACTTTGCCGCCGCGTAAGGTTTTCATGCGGCCTCCAAGATTTCTGCTCGGACAATGCGACGCAGTTCAGGCAAGCACGAACCACATTCGGTTCCGCACTTCAGCGCACCTTGCAACTCGCCCAATCTATTTTGCGAGTGCAGCGGGATGACCTTTAGTTGATTCATGATTTCAGCCTCGGAGACGTTCAAACAATTACAGATCACGCGGCCGCGCGGCGCGAAATCCCGTGGCGGCTTCGCGCTCGGCGTGAGCAGCACACGGGTGAGATGGGAAACCGTCGTGCCTTGCGCCAGCCAATCCTGCAACCAATCTTTCGCGGCGACGTCGCCGGACAATCGCACCGCGGCAAGCCGGCCGTCCTTGATGCGCATTTTGCGGCCGACATCGCGACGCTTATCTTCGTAGTGCAAAACGCCGTCAACATTTTCCAGTCCCAAAATGCGATCGACCTGCGCCACAAAATTTGCTGATAACGGCACGCTCGCCGCCGCGCGCAAAATTACATTTTCCTGACTGTGGCCGAATAGTCCGAGCGCTGCGTACTCGAAGGCGCCGAGGTGCTTGCGTAGTTCCGCAAGACGTGCGAGCGCCGTACTGCTTTCGTGTGCTTCCCCGACCGCAATCGCAACGAAGCGCCAGGGCAGATCAATTTTCTCAACTTGCACGGCAGCGTTTTTTAACTCCGGCTGTTTGGAATAGGGATCGAACGTTGGCAACGTCAGCGTGTTGATGCCGAGGCCCGCCATAAACCGGCTGCCCCAGTGCATCGGCAGAAATACTTGCCCACCGCGCAATTCCTCGCCGACACCAACGGCAACGACGACATCACCGCGACGCGAGCGCACACGAACCAAGCTGCCCTCTTGCAAACCGCGCTTAGCCATATCCACTTTTGTCATCGCAAGCATCGGCGCGGGGGCATGCTCAAACAAGCGTGCGACTTTACCGGTGCGGCTCATGCCGTGCCATTGGTCGCGCAGGCGACCGGTATTCAGACGCAGCGGGTACTGCGCACTGGCGGGTTCGGCAACGGCTTTGTAGCTTGTATTGAAAAACTTCGCTCGGCCCGAGACCGTTGGGAATTTGCCATCGGCATAGAGCCGCGCGCGTCCCGCGGTCGCGTCGCTTGCAAATGGCCATTGCTGCGGCCCACGGGTTTCCAGAATATCGTACGATAGGCCGGTGATATCTAGGTCACGGTCGCGTGTCGATTCGCGATGCTCATTGAAAATCGCTTCGGTGTTTTCATAGGGAAACAACGTCGGTAATCCCGGGCGTAGAATTTTTTCCAACTGCCGTGCGAAGTCGACGACAATACGCCAATCAGCGCGTGCTTCGCCGGGCGCGGAAATCGCCGAGTTCAGGCGAGTGATGCGCCGTTCGGAATTGGTAACCGTTCCTCCTTTTTCACCCCACGTCGCCGCAGGCAAAATCACATCGGCATACGTTGCAGTCTCGGTATCAACATAGGCCTCTTGCAAGATCACGAGTTCGGCGTTGTCGAGCGCTTTGCGGATCTTCGCCTGATCGGGCATTGACTGCGCGGGATTGGTGCAGGCGATCCACAGCATCTTGATCTCACCGGTCGCGACGGCGTCAAACATTTCCACCGCGGTTTTACCGGGTTTAGCCGGCACCTCGGGAATACCCCAAAGGGCAGCGACCTCGGCGCGATGTTTGGCGTTCGCCAAATCGCGATGAGCGGACAATAGGTTCGCCATGCCGCCGACTTCGCGGCCGCCCATGGCGTTGGGCTGACCCGTCAGCGAAAATGGCGCAGAGCCGGGTTTGCCGATTTTGCCGGTAGCCAGATGAAGGTTGATCAGCGCCGCGTTCTTTTCCGTGCCGCGGCTCGACTGATTCAAACCTTGGCAATAGAGCGATAAAACGGCCGGCGATTCGCCGAACCATTTTGCTGCGAGCGCCAGATCAGACTCGGCGATACCACAGGTTTCGGCGACCAATTTTGGATGATAATCGCGCACCGTTTGCTTCAGCGCGTCGAAGCCTTCCGTATGCGCGGCAATGTAATCCTGATCGACACGGCCATCCCACAGCAATAAATGCAGCAGGCCATTGAACAACGCCACGTCCGTCCCCGGCAAAATCGGCAGATGTAAATCAGCGAACGCGGCCGTATCGGTGCGACGAGGATCGACCACGATGATTTTCATATCCGGTCGCGTAGCTTTCGCGGCTTCGATGCGGCGAAACAAAATCGGATGGGCGTAAGCCGTATTCGAACCGGCGATGAAGATCAGATCGGCGTGATCGATATCTTCGTAACACGCCGGCGGCGCGTCGGCGCCGAGGGTGAGCTTGTAACCGGTGACGGCCGAGGACATACACAGCCTCGAATTGGTATCGATGTTATTGGTGCCGATCAAACCCTTTGCGAGTTTGTTGAATACGTAATAGTCTTCGGTGAGGAGTTGTCCTGAGATGTAGAAGCCCACCGAATCGGGTCCGTGGGTGTCGATACACGCGGCAAATCGTTGCGCGAGAAATGCTATCGTCGTGTCCCAGGATTCGCGCTGCCGAGGCGCCGCGCGAATCCTGCGCACTTCAGGAAACAACGCACGGCCATCGGACTTGGCGCTGAGATGTAAAGTCGCGCCCTTGGTGCACAAGCGGCCGAAGTTCGCTGGGTGATCGGGATCGCCTTTCACGGCGGTGATCTGGGTTGCGTCGCTTTCGATCAGCACCCCGCAACCCACGCCGCAGTACGGGCAGGTCGACTTAGTCGTTTTCATTCGCTAAGCTGCTTGCTTGTCTTCACGCGGCACTGGCACTTGTGGCGTTGGATCGAGAAACACCACGCCCTCTTCCACTTTGCACGGATAACTATGAGCGCATCCGGCATCGGGTTCAACGACGCTGCCGTCGTCGAGATTAATCGCCCAATTATGCAATGGGCACGCGACTCGCTTGCCGTACACCATCCCTTGTGAAAGCGGCCCGCCTTTGTGCGGACATTTATCGCGCAGGGCGAACACTTCATCCTCGCCATTGCGAAATACAGCGATATCACCTTCGTCACGTTGCACCACGCGTGCGCCCAGCACGGGAATATCTTCGAGCGCACAAATTTTGAGCCAATTATTTTGCATGATCACACTGTCAACGTTTCGAAATCGCGCTGCGGCGTAACACCAAAGCGCTTTTGGCTGTCGACCTTCCACGGATCCGGTTCGCCTGCTAACGAAAACTGCAAACGCTGGTACAAGGCTTTGCGATTCTCTGGATCGTCGACGACTTTTCCCTTGCAGTATTCGAGGCCGACTCTCGACACGAAATGCACCGTGCGTTCGAGGTAAAAACCCTCTTCGCGGTAAAGCTGTAAGAACGCGCTGGCATATTCCAATACTTCTTCGCGCGTTTTCACTTTGACGAAAAACTGCGCAACCTCGGTTTTGATTCCGCCGTTGCCGGCGACGTACATCTCCCAGCCGGATTCCACACCGATGACGCCGACGTCTTTGATGCCGGATTCAGCACAATTGCGCGGGCAACCCGACACTGCAAGTTTCACCTTGTGCGGTGCGTACATGCGCCACAATTCACGCTCAAGATCGATGCCCATATTGGTGGAATCCTGCACACCGAAGCGACACCATTCGGAACCGACGCAGGTCTTCACCGTGCGCAACGCCTTCGCATAAGCGTGGCCCGACGGCATATCCAAATCGCGCCACACATCGGGTAAATCTTCTTTCTTTACGCCCAATAGATCGAGGCGCTGGCCACCGGTAACTTTGACGCTCGGGATTTTGTACTTATCGACAACGTCGGCAATGCGGCGCAGTTCAGACGAATTGGTGGTGCCGCCCCACATCCGCGGAATGACCGAGAACGTGCCGTTCTTCTGAATGTTGGCGTGAGCGCGTTCGTTGATGTAACGCGATTGCGGATCGTCTTGCGCTTCGTGCGGCCAGGTGGAAATTAAATAGTAATTCAGCGCCGGCCGGCAACTGGCGCAACCGTTCGGCGTATGCCAATTCAGCATCTGCATGGTTTGAGCGATCGATGTCAGATGCTCGGAACGAATCGCCTGGCGCACCTGCGCATGCGTTCGATCGGTGCAACCGCACATCGCTTTAGTTTTCGGCGCCGCGGAATAATCGCCGCCGGCGACGAACATCAACAACTGTTCCACCAAGCCCGTGCACGACCCGCACGAGGACGACGCTTTGGTGTGCTTGCGCACTTCGTCCAGCGTGAACAAGCCCTTCTCCTTGATCGCCTTGACGATCGCGCCTTTGCACACGCCGTTACAACCGCACACTTCCATTTCGTCGGTCATGGCGACGGCTTTATTCTGGCCGAGATGCCCAGTATCGCCGAGATTGCTTTCACCGAACATCAGGTGATCGCGAATTTCGTTGATTTTTTTGCCTTCGCGAATGAGCTTGAAATACCACGCGCCGTCTACTGTGTCGCCGTACAGCACGCCGCCTACGAGCGTGTCGTTACGGATAACCAATTTTTTGTACACGCCGCCCACGGTGTCCGTGAGCAAGATCTCTTCGGTATCGTCGCCGCCGTTGAATTCGCCGGCCGAAAATAAATCGATACCGGTAACTTTGAGCTTGGTCGAGGTAACCGAGCCGGAATAGCGGCCGATGCCCATCAACGCCAAATGATTCGCCGCCACTTTCGCCATCTCGAACAGCGGCGCCACAAGGCCATAGGCGATGCCGCGATGGTTCACGCATTCGCCCACGGCGTAGATGCGCGGATCGTAGGTCTGCATCGTATCGTTGACGACGATGCCGCGATTGCAGTGGAGCCCAGCGGATTCCGCCAATTCTGTATTAGGCCGAATACCGACCGCCATCACCACGAGCTCGGCCGGCAGTTCGATGCCGTCTTTAAAGCGAATGGCGCGAACGACGCCTTTGTCGTCACCGAGGATCGCCTCGGTCTGCGTTTCCAGCATGAATTTAAGGCCACGCTGCTCCAGTGACTTTTGCAGCAATTTGCCGGCGGACTTATCCAATTGCCGTTCCATCAGCCACGGCATCAGGTGCACCACTGTTACATCCATGCCGCGCAACATCAGGCCATTCGCGGCTTCCAGGCCGAGCAACCCACCGCCGATCACGATCGCGTGCTTCGCTTGCGCCGAGACTTCGATCATGCGATTGGTATCGTGAATATCGCGATAACTGATAACGTTATGCAGATCGCGGCCGGGCACCGGCAGCATGAACGGATTGGAGCCGGTCGCCAGCAACAACCGATCATAGGGCGCGCTCGTGCCATCCGCGGCGATCACCAGACGATTAACGCGATCGATGCGCGCGATTTTCTTACCGAGATGGAGCGTGATCTTGTTCGCTTCGTACCAATCGACATCGTTCAACATAATGTCTTTGATGGTTTGCTCACCGGCCAGCACCGGCGATAGCAAAATGCGATTGTAGTTGGCATACGGTTCGGCGCCGAACACCGTAATGTCGTATTGATCCGGGGCGATTTTGAGCATTTCTTCGAGAGTGCGAACCCCCGCCATGCCGTTGCCCACCATCACCAAATTCATTTTATTCATGCTATCGATTGGCTCCAAATTTCAAATCAGTTTCGTGCAGATTAATATGCAGCGGCACTTCCGATAACTACTCAGCAAAATCGATGCCACGGAATATTTTTGGTTAAGGTTTAAAAAAATCGTTCTTTTCATAGGCGTACTGCAAACTCGCGCCAAACACGCTGCCGGAGCCCGATGCTGCAACGCATTAAATTAGTGCGTCGGATCGCACATATGCACTCTTACGGCGCGGCTATTTTTTAATCGGGCGCCAATTTGCGATCGCACAATTTGCGCTCGTCAGCGCACAATTTCCCTCAGTGACGTGTCGACGTTGCGGACGCAAATCGGCCGGATAAATCGAAGTGGCACAGGGTTTGCTAAACATTAAATTATTACGCGTTATTGGGATCAAGCATGAATAAATCATTTTGGAAAGCGGGCCATGCGCCGACTTTGCTCGCGGCATTTCTGTATTTCGATTTGAGCTTCATGGTCTGGGTTGTGCTCGGGCCGCTGGGCGTGCAGATCGCCAAGGATCTCGATCTAAACGCCGCGCAAAAAGGCCTGATGGTGGCAACGCCTGTGCTGGCCGGCGCCCTGTTGCGCATCGTCATGGGCGTTCTAGTCGATCATCTGAAACCGAAAACTGCCGGCGCCATGGGCCAGGTCGTGGTCATTGTGGCGCTGGCGATCGCCTGGTATTTCGGTGTTCACAGCTATTCGCAGGTGCTTATCCTCGGAATCTTTCTCGGCGTTGCCGGCGCATCGTTCGCCGTGGCCTTACCATTGGCTTCGCGCTGGTATCCGCCCGAGCATCAAGGCACCGCGCTAGGCATCGCCGGCGCCGGTAATTCCGGCACCGTGTTCGCCGCGTTGTTTGCGCCATCGCTCGCCGTCGCGTTCGGTTGGAACAATGTGATCGGCCTCTGCGTGATTCCGCTTGTCATCGTTTTCGTGTTTTATTTGTTGGTCGCCAAGGACAGCCCCGATTGCCCGCCGGCAAAATCTTTCGCCGAATATTTGAAAGTGTTGCGCGACAAAGACGCCTGGTGGTTCATGCTTTTTTACAGCGTTACCTTCGGCGGCTTCGTCGGCTTGGCATCGTCGTTGACCATTTATTTCAACTCGCAATACGGACTCTCGCCCGTCGTCGCCGGTTATTTCACGGCCGCTTGCGTATTTATGGGCTCGATGATGCGTCCTCTCGGCGGTTGGCTCGCCGATCGCATCGGTGGCATTAAATCATTGAGCGTCATGTATGTTATCGCCGCCACATTTCTAGTCGTTGTCAGCTTCGGCTTGCCCGCTGCATGGATGGCACTACTGGCGTTCATGTTTGCGATGTGGGCACTCGGCATGGGTAACGGGGCGGTGTTCCAATTGGTGCCACAACGCTTCCGCAAAGAGATCGGTGTCATGACCGGCATGGTCGGTATGGCCGGTGGCGTCGGTGGATTTTATTTGGCATCGAGCCTCGGTTATTCGAAGCAGTTAACCGGAAGCTATCAAATGGGTTTTCTGATTTTTGCTGCGCTTGCAATGTTGGCATTGGGCGGCCTAGCCAGCGTAAAAACCCGTTGGCGCACAACCTGGGGCGCTGCGCATTTGACAGTCGCACGAATCTAGAAAAGGCGGGTGTGCCAGCACCCGCTCTGCGCTTGCCTCGCAGCCGTGGATGCCTGAAGGCCGAATCTGCATAAGGCTTCCAGGCATATTCCTTAAACAATAAGCGGAGTTTATTCTAGGCACAATAAATTCTTTTCACTTCGTTGGATAGTTGTTTCTGGAAAATTTTCCGCGAGGCCCTCATGGCCTTAGGCCAGTGGCTAGCCTAGCGGGTGGCCTAGGGCCAGGGCTACCCCGTCCCCACCCTTCTACCAAACGGAGAAGGGAAGTCATCCCCTCGCCCTTTGGGAGGGTTAGGGCGGGGTGGCCTAAGGCCATGAGCGCCAACGCTGATATCTCCTGATCCCTATGAACATCCGAAAACGCATGCGCCCCCTCTGATATGTCCGAAGCTACGCTCCAAATCACCTCCGGCTACGCCTCGCTCACCGGCAAGCGCGAACGCAACGAAGACTTCGTCGGCATGGTGTTGCCCGGCGAACCGGAGCTGACTAGAAAAGGTATTTTGGTCGCGGTGGCCGACGGTGTTTCCGGCAGCGACGGTGGCCGCGAAGCGTCGGAATATACGGTGCGCGGAATGTTGTCGGACTATTACGCCACGCCGGACGATTGGGAGATTCCCGTCGCGCTTGATCGTGTATTGAATGCGATCAACCGCTGGCTGGTAGCGCAATCGTCGGCCCATCCGGAACGCGACGGCATGGCGACCACGCTTTCGGTTCTTTCGCTGCGACAGCGGCGCTACACGCTTGCCCACATCGGCGACACGCGTATTTATTTATTGCGCGACGGCTTGTTAAAATGCCTGACCACCGATCACGTCTGGGACCGGCCGGAAATGCGCCACGTGCTGACACGCGCCGTCGGCCTCGATCGGCATTTGAACCTGGACTACAGCGAAGGCGAGTTGCAACAAAGCGATCGTTTTTTGCTAGTCAGCGATGGCGTGTGGCAACCACTTGGGGATAAGGTTTTAGCGGAACGCTTGCGCCAGAGTAGCGACCACGATCTGGCGGCGCGCGCGCTATGCGACGCCGCGCTCGCTGCCGGCTCGCAGGATAACGTCAGCGCGGTGATCGTCGAAGTGCAGACAATTCCCGAGGCGAATCTACAAGATAGTAGCGAATCGATACAATCTCTGCGTCCGCCGGCGCGCCTTTCGATTGGCGCGGCGATTGATGGCTTCATCGTCGTGGAACGCCTGCATGAATCGCGCGTCACCATTCTCTACAAAGTACGCGACGAAGAGACGAGCAATATTTACGTCCTGAAAACCCTGGCGCCGGATCTGGCGGACGACGACAACGAACGCGCCGCGCTTGCCCACGAAGAATGGCTGATGCGCCGCGTCGTCGCGCGATTTTTTCCGCAATACGTGAACATGAAACCGGCGCGTCGGACTTATCTCTATTTTCTGATGACCTGGCACGACGGCGCGACTTTGCAGCAAAAACTCGACGCCGGCACCCACTTCACCATCCCCGAAATTCTGCGGCATGCCGCCAAACTCACGCGCGGCGTTGGCGCACTGCATCGCCGTTCCATCTTACATCGCGATATCAAGCCGGCCAATATTCACCTAGGAAACGACGACGAACTACGCGTTCTGGATTTAGGCATTGCCATCTCGGGCAACGAACCGCCGGATCGCACCCACAACCAAGCCGGCACGCCCAGCTTTATTGCGCCGGAGCAATACGCCGGCGCGAAGCCCTCCGAACAAATGGATCTCTACGCCATCGGCGTGACGCTTTATCACATGCTGACGCGGAAATATCCGTATGGCGAAATCGAGCCATTTCAGCGGCCTAGGTTCGGCGAGCCGGTGCCGCCAACGCGCTATCGGCCTGACATTCCGCAATGGCTCGAAAATCTAATATTGAAAGCGGTAGCACGGGATCCCGAGCGCCGTTTTGAAACCGCTGATGAATTGCTTCTCGCGATCGAGCGCGGCGCGGCGCGTCCGCTCGCGGCGCCGCCGCCTACGCCTCTAGTCGAACGCGACCCGTTTACAATTTGGCGTGCGATTGCGCTGACCTCCGTGGTGCTCAACATCTTGCTACTTTATCTCTGGATCGCGCACTAAATATGGCTGGCCGGTCCGGGGTGGCCTGCGGCTAGCTCCAACTCGGAGGCTTCCACAAAAGGCCCTGTCTACTTCGTCGACTTGAACATATTAGTGGTTGCCTTCCGCTGTTAAAAATTAAACAGCAACGTCACCCAAATTTTGCTTAGGTCTGGTTTACGCGCCGCGCCGGCAAGCACGTCTTTCTCGCGAAAGTCCGCATATTCAATCTTGCCGCTAAGCTGCTTGGTGAATGGATAGGCAATACTGACGTCCAGTTCATCGCCAAAATTGATTCCGCCGGTATCGGACTTGTAGCGATGGTATTCGGCCAACAGTGCCACTTTGCCGATCTTGCCGCCGGTGGTTAGAAACGCGTCCTTTATGCCTTGGCGCGGTGTGCTAAGGAAATGATCGGCCCAGCCTTGAAACAAGTGATTGGTCCCAAGCGGCGTTTGAAAGGCATAGTCGCCATTGTTGCTTCCTAGTTTTTCGTAATCGAAGCGAACGAACCAATCACCCCATTTCGGTGCGATGCCGATACGCAGGTAGTCTGCATCAATCTTGTCATCGCCATCGGCGTAGTCGTTTTGTTTGGCGTATTCGGCGGTGTATAGCAGTTTAAATTTCTCGCCAATCGGATGCGCGCCATCGGCACGAATGCCAATGATGCGATTGGATAGATCGGTGACATTCGCCGGCGTACCGGCGAGCTTGGGATCGTCTTGGAAAAAGGCATAGCCGATCAGCGCATCGTTCGGCGTGATCTTATAAGCAGCATGCAAGATTTCTATTTTTGCTTGCCGTTGTACGGCGAAGATACTTTTAACCCGCTGCAGATGCGCGAGATAGATTTCGGTGTTCGGCAGGCTTTTGTTTTCGACGCTCAGGCCATTGAAGACCTGCATGACTTGGCGGAACTCGACGTTGCCGATGAAGCGCACGTTGTCGAGCTTGATCGATTGTTTACCGAGTCGGATTCGGGTGTTGGGCAGCCCGGTGTAATCGAGATAGACTTGATTGATGTCGCTATCGTCGGGATCGGGAACTAGTGGATAAGTTGAGGTAGCGTTCTTTGTTGGGTCGTCGTTGAATTCATCGTTGAGATGCGCGACATTAATTGCCTGGAGCGTAACGCCGAATCCATTATACGGTTTGGTTTCCCAGCCGAGCAGCGTGCGCAGCGTGAAGGCTTTGGCGTTTTCGGGCTTGGTGGCAAGATCGACATATTCGTAGCGCGGGCGCAGATTCAGCAATAGCTTTCCGCCGGTTACGGCTTCGATGATCGACTCGGCTTCTTTTTTTTCTTCCGCGGCATATATCGCGCCGGTGAAAAATAAGCAGCCGGCGAAGCTCAGATTGCGCAATGCGAGCATCGCAGGATGATTTGATTTCATTATTAGTCTCGTGTTTTTAGGTTCAAAGATAGGCTTTTTCGTGAATGAACTACCGCGCCGCAAGCGGCCGGGCGCCGAACGCCCAAACCTAAATTCCTTGGGTGGCAAGCCGGGACGAATTGAACTCGACGAGATTAACAATCACTACGAAAAACATCAGCAACTTTTATGCCACAACGAAAAAACCTTACACAAAGCAATGGCTATACCGCGCTTTTGATATCTCCGCGGCAAAAATAGTATTGTTTCGGCGCACCAACAATGAGCGAAATCAGACGCTTACGCACAGACTTCGTGCCGATAGTGCTTTTCTTAATCGAAGAATTTTCGATCAGCTAACGTTGTCAATGCTTCGGCCACGCTGGTGCCGCGAGCGCATCCTTAGCCGGATAAATGGTGATCGGCACACCCTTCTGCCATTGCACGATCAACAAGCTGGCGTCGGCGCGCCGGCCGTTTTCTTCGAAGCGGAGTTTGCCGTTACCCGGGAAAAAGCTGGCTGGCCCGCCGGAAAGATTCATCGCGCGCAAAGCTTTTGCGACGGACTGACGATCGGCTTTACCGGCGCTCTCCAGAGCGGCCTTGAAAATTAACATATCGCCGTAAGTGGTAACGAAATGTTGCGTCGGCCACGGCTCGCCGGTTTTCTGTTTTACTTCGGCAACGAAATCTTTTTGCGCGCCGGTAGTCCAGTTGGCAACCACGGCCATGACGCCTTCGAGTTGCTCGATGTTCATGTTGTTACGCAAATCCGGGTCTAAGATCGCGGCGCCGTTGGCGATGGTCGGCAATTTGCCTTTCCCAAGCCCGAACTCATTCATTTTTTCCAGTAGCAGTTTGGCGTCGGATATCACGGTGGGCAGCAAAATGAGTATTTCGGGCCGCGCCGAACGGACTTTTTGAATCAGCGGCGTCGCGTTCGCCAGCGGCGGCGTAAACGTCTCGTCAACTACCAGCTTCAATCCGAGTTTGGCCAGTTGATGATCGCGCATCGGTTTGACGAACGACACCGACGCCGCGGTGTTGTCCATCACGATACCAATGGTCGTCGGCCGTTTGCCCGATGCCTTTTCCGCCATATCCAGCAGCGCCGGCAGTGAGCCTTCGGCTTGCTGAACCCCGGTCGCAGAGGTTTGGAAAACGTATTTAAAACCACGTGAAGTGATCAGGTCCGAGTAAGAAAAAGTCAGCAATGGCAATTCCGCGCGCTCGGTCACTTCGGTGACGGCCAACGTGAACGAGCTGAGATAGGCGCCGGTTGCGACGACGAGATTCGGCGCGTCGGCGACCATGCGTTGTGCCGCGTTTTTAGCGCGTTCGACGGAATCGCCGGTGTCGAATACCGTCAGCTTCAGTTTGGCGCCGCCCATGGACTTGATGCCGCCCTGCCGGTTAATGGAATCGATCGCCATGTCGGCGGCCATTTTCATCACTTGCCCCTGGCGCCCGTAGGCGCCGGACATCGGCGCAATCAGCCCGACTTCCACGTCGTCAGCACGCGCAACGGAAAGCGAGATTGCCACCGTCACGGCCACTAAAAAACTCACCGCCTTGCGGCTATTAAATGTAGTTCGCATACTGTTCTCCTCCCCGGTCAAGCCGGTAATGGTTACATTCCTAGATAGGCCGCACGGATGCGGTCGTTGCTTTTCAGTTGATCGTGCGATCCTTCGAGAACAACGCGCCCCGCTTCGAGCACGTAGCCGCGATTGGCAAAATGCAATGCTTCCGCCACGCGTTGCTCTACCAGCAAAACCGTTAAGCCGCCGTTGGCATGGATCGACACGATGCGTTCAAAAATTTCATCGGCGATGGTCGGCGCAAGACCCATCGACGGTTCGTCGAGCATCAGTAACTTTGGCGCCGATGCTAAACCGCGCGCGATCGCCAACATTTGCTGCTGGCCGCCGGACAGCGAGCCTGCAAGCGCCTTGGCGCGCTGCGCCAGCAGCGGAAACCAGGTGTGGATTTTTTCCAGATTAACTTTCCACGCGGCGCGTCCGGCCGCGGTCCGCGCGCCCATTTCCAGATTCTCCAGAACGCTCAGCGACGGAAATACTTGCCGCCCTTCGGGAACGTGGGCGATGCCCAGGTGCGGACGGGCTGCCGGCGCGATCGCAAGCAGATCCTGATGGTGAATTCGAATACTTCCGGAAGTCGGCTGCACGATGCCGGAGATGGTCTTGAACAGCGTCGTCTTGCCGGCGCCGTTCGGCCCGACGATCGCAACGATCTCGCCGTCGCCGACGCGTAAAGTAACGTCGCGCAATACTGAGATATTGCCGTAACCTGCGCAAAGATTGGCGATCTCAAGCATTCGCGACGCGCCAACGGCGGCCAAGATAAGAATCGATCACGGCGTCGTTGCGGGTGATTTCGGCGGGCTGGCCTTCGGCCAACACAGCGCCTTCGTTCAACACGACGAAGCGATCAACCAGTTTCACCATCGCCTGCATGGTGTGCTCGATGATCGCCACCGTAACGCCCTCGGCTGCAAGTTGTTGCACCAGCGCGATGACTTCCTCCACTTCGCCACCACCGAGACCGGCGAGCGTTTCATCCAACAGCAGAATTTTTGGCTTTCCCGCCAGTGCCCGAGCGATTTCCAACAAGCGCAGTTGTTTGTTGCTCAGCTCCGCTGCGGCGCGTTGCGCCTCGCGCCGCAACCCGACACGGGCCAACGCGGCGTCAGCCGCACGACGCGCATCACTTTGTGAAGGACTGTTGACGTAAGCGCCGACAATCACATTGTCGCGAACCGTCATGCGCCGAAACGGCCGCACCACTTGGAACGTGCGCCCGACGCCGGCGGCGCAAATTTCGTACGGCCGCCGTCCGGTCACATCGGCGCCTTCGAGCAAAATACGACCCTGATCGGGCGCGATAAAGCCGTTCAACAAATTGAACAACGTGGTTTTGCCCGCGCCATTTGGACCAATAATGCCGAGAATTTCACCGCGCCTGACCTCAAGGCTAACGTCGCGGATGGCTTTGAGACCACCAAAAGCTTTCGATACATTTCTGACTTCGAAGATGACCGCGCCGGCGCTCTTGCGCACGCGCGCGTCGATCACTTTCGCTTGATCGGGCTCAGCCAATTTTTCCGTGATCGGAGCAGTTTGCGTTACGGCGCCTTTGCGCCGCGTCAGAAAATCTCGCACTTTCCAAAACACGCCTTCCGGCGCCAGCAGAATGACCGCGACAATCGCGATTCCGTACACAACGCCTTGAATGCCGGGAATCACGTTGCCGAGTTTGGCGTGCAGAATCTCGCTCAGCGGCACTAAAACTACCGCGCCGATCACCGCTCCCCATAGGGTACCGACGCCGCCGAACATCGCGACAATCAGCGCCTGCGCCGATACCAACATGCCGAATACCGCAGGCGGCGTGACCACCAATAAAACAATGGCATAGAAGCCGCCTGCGACACCGGCCATCGCGCCACTGAGCGTGATGGCTTTGAGTTTCCAGGCAATGGTCTGAATGCCCGCCGCCTCCGCCGCCGCTTCGTCCTCGCGGATCGCAATCAGCGACATGCCGAAACGCGAACGTTCGACCCACGCCGTCAGGAATATTGCCAGCAGCATCAACGCCAGCGCTATCCAGCCGTGGATGCGGTGATCGGCAAATTGCATGTACATGATCGGCGCATCGCGCCGCATCGGCATCGCAAGCTCTTGGTAACCGAGCCATTCGAACACATACAGCAACGCCAGCGGATAGGCGAGCATCGCCAGCGCGAAATAGTGTCCGCGCAAGCGAAAAGTTGGGATACCCACGACCAAGCCGGCGATGCCGCCGACGATCCCCGCTCCGGGAATGCCGATCCACGGCGAAAGCCCCCAATGCAGTTGAGTCAGCGCGACAAAATAGGCGCCGAGACCAAAGAAGGCAGCGTGGCCAAACGATACGAAACCGCTGTATCCGCTTAGCACATTCCACGCCAGACCCATCACCGCCCAGATCGGAACGATGGTCAAAATTAATTGGTAATAGGAGTGGGAAGTAAACGCGACGAGCAGCGCGTAGGCACTGCCAAACGCTATGATCAACCCGGTCTGCCGACGCGCTTTCGACAACTCAGGTTCTCCGCGCCGCGTGGCCAAATAAGCCGTTCGGCCGCAGCAAAATGATCGCTAAGAAAACGACAAATATCGCGGTATTCTGTAATTGATTCGGCAAAAAAAGTGTCGATAATTGCTGCACCAAGCCGATCGTCAAGCCGCCCAAGAACGCGCCGGACACGCTGCCCAGGCCGCCCAACACCACACCGGCATACATGACAATCACATACTCGAGTCCGACGTAAGGTTGAAACGAGATACCCGAAGCGAGCAAGCCACCGCCAATCGCCGTGATGCCGACTCCGAATCCGAACGCCATCCGGTGCGCCTTAGCGACGTCGATGCCCATGTACGTCGCAGCTTCGGGATTATCCGCTGCCGCCCGCAAGGATTTTCCGAGCTGCGATCTGCCCATGAAT
>JANNFT010000076.1:0-1908 GCA_031380185.1 Pseudomonadota bacterium | reverse complement strand
CCTAGCTTGTTCATCGCCCGGATCGCTCATCGCCCTCGTCCGCATAAATCAAAATCGCCAACATCCGAATCGGCAGCTTAATTAGTTGCGCCGGACCATGCGGCACACCACCCTTAAATGTAAGCGAGTCACCCGGCGACATCACATAAGTGTGCTGTCCGTGCCGATATTTCATTTTCCCTTCAAGAAGATAGATAAACTCCGAGCCGGGATGCTCGAACGCCGGAAACACTTCGCCGACGTCGGTAATGGTCACCAAAAATGGCTCGAAGAATTTCTTCGGACCCTGGTCGTAGGCGAGCAAATGATAGGTATGTCCCTTTTTCGTGCCGCGACGGACTACCTCCATGCCCTCGCCTTTCTTGACGTGCTGCGCACCACCGGAGGGGACGTTGAAATTGCGGAAAAGACTGGATAGCGTGATGCCAAGCGCGTTAGCGATATTTGACAATGTGTCCAGACTAGTCGATGTTTGACCGTTCTCGATTTTCGACAGCATGCCCCGACTGATTTCCGCGCTTTCCGCGACATTCGCGATGGTTAAATTATGGCGCAGCCGCAATTCGCGGATCGCCTTACCCAGATATTGATCGAGCGTCCGGCCGTTCGAGTCCCGCGCGCCGGCGGATCGGGATGTCGCCATGGCTACCCCAAACTGTTTGTCGGAAAAGTATAGCAGTATGAATGGCGCCAGCGCTTTATTGCGCCTTTATTGTCGCCGGGTGATCAATTCCTTTCGCACACTGTGGCCGTACAAAGCCGATGTTGCGAACAAATGATCCATGCGGCTTGCAACAGCCCTCAGTTTGCGACGATTTCAACATAATGCCTCCAACTCCTACTTGACCAAGTGGGGATTTAATGTGAAAAGCCTGGTAATGTTTGGCCATGGTCGCTTCGCGCCTGACGCTGCCCGCCGTTGCAAGGTGCATTATGCTGTGACACGTACGGCGCTTGAAAGCAACACGGTTACTAACATGAGGGTTGTGATGATTTTAATGACATCAATACCTAATATATCAGCGTGTCACTGGAAACGGTTCCAGTACTTATGCGCGTGCTAATTATCGGACCTGAAACGCGGTTAGCCGACTATCTGTCGCATGGCTTGACCCAAAGTGGTTTTGTCGTCGATGTCGTTGACAACGAGATGGACGGTGTGCACCTGGGAATCACGGGCGACTACGATCTGCTGGTTTTGGATCGCTCGACGCCTCAGCTCACCGGCTGGCACACCCTGATCGAGTTACGCAATGCGAAACACACGCCGATCTTGGTTTTCACGAGGCGCGGCAGTGTCGCCGATCGCGTCGAGGGTTTGGAGTTGGGCGCCGACGACTGTCTGGAAAAACCCTTCGCCTATTCCGAGTTCTTAGCCCGCGCCCATGCCCTCGTGCGCCGCGGCAATGGAGTGGAACCGGAAACGTTTCGTGTCGCCGATTTGGAGGTCGATGCTGTCGGCCATAGAGTCGTTCGCAATGGTGAGCGCATCCACCTGACGCCAAAAGAGTTTGGCTTATTGTTATTGCTACTGCGTCGCTGCGGTAAAGTTTTATCGCACACCACCATCACCGAACAAGTGTGGGATATAAACTTCGATTGCGACACCAACATCGTCGAAGTGACGGTGCGGCGCCTCCGCGCAAAAGTCGACGACCCCTTTGCAACGAAGCTCATCCATACCGTGCGGGGTATGGGCTACGTGCTGGAACACCGCGACGGGCAACTGGCGCACGCTTCAATTTCGCTGGCTAATGCTGTCTCGTTTTGCCGGTAGTTCGATTCCATATTAGGGAAGCTCTGAATAAGTCCGATTTCGTCGTGATACGGTGTTGCTCACAAAAAATATCGCCTTACATATCATCCCTAGATCATCCCTATGCTGCGTCGATATTTTTTGCTCGCGCC
>JANNFT010000066.1:0-3194 GCA_031380185.1 Pseudomonadota bacterium | reverse complement strand
TGGATCGAGGGGAAGACGGCACAGTTCGTTATTCGCTATTACAGTCCCGAAACGGGGCACGATTCTGCGGTTACCAATATCGCCAAGGAATTGGTCGCTCAGAAAGTGGACGTCTTAGTGGTATCCGACTACGCTTGGCGGGGAACACGCGAAGCCACGACGACGATACCGATCGTGTGCATGGATATGTACGATCCTATTCTGGAGGGCGCGTCCTCATCCCTCGCCAGACCTAGCGGAAACTTGACCGGCGTGTCCTGGCAATCCATTGATACAGCGGCCAAGCGGGTCGAGTTGGCAAAGGATTTAATGCCCAACTTGAAGCGAGCCGCGCTGATTTACGACGCCACTGATCCGGGCGCTTTAATTGAAAGCAAAGGGTTCGCGCTGGGCGCGAAGAAGGTCGGAGCACGGCTCGACGTGTTCGGCCTGCGCGGCCCACAAGACCTCACCGCCGCAATCGCCGCGATCAAAAATGCGCCTCCCGAGGTTTTGTTTGTAGCCGTCAGCCCCTTCACCATCTTGAATCTCAGTAAGATCACTCAGCTTGTTGCGGAAGTTCGTATTCCGACAGTAAGCGAGATAGGCGAATTCGCGAGGCGCGGACTTCTCCTCTCCTACGGCGTAAATACCGACGAGACCTACTCGCGCGCGGCGGATTTGACACATCGCATCCTCAAAGGCGCCAAGCCGCGCGACCTACCGTTCGAGCAACCAACCAAGTTTGATCTCGTTGTGAATCTCAAAACTGCGAAAGCGCTCGGCATCAAGATTCCGGAATCGATCATGCTGCGCGCAACCGAGGTGATTCGATGACGAGTATGCGAGGTCACGTTAGGCAGGAGTCACTCGCCGATCGAGAAACTGGAAAGCCGCGTCGATACTGCCTCGTGAAGTCAGGTGCCTGGAGATCAAATATTGGCGCGGCTTTCCGAGGTTCTATGTGGCGGGTGAGACCCGCCCTACTGTGCTGCGAGAACCTAGGGAAGGCTCAACGTAACGCCGAATCGGCTCGCGGAGCGCTCGCCTTTGGAGTCGAAAAAGTGAAGCTCGCCAGCCTCGCTCGCGATCCAGACTTCTTCTGCACCGGCTTGCAGATAGGCACGGGTTTTCTCGGTGATTTCCGCTTCGGAGTTCGAAGGCGAAACGACTTCAATGCAAATCTCAGGTGCTTTGGGAAGAATGTCTGCGGAGCCGTGCGCCTGCATAAACGATTGCGACGCCCAAGCGACGTCCGGTACCCGCAGGCCGATTTCCGTGAGTACCGGACACTCGGTAAATACGACCCCTTGAGGCAGTTGGCGCCCGAGTTCGACGGCTATATACCCCTGGACGCGTGCATGACGCGCTCTGGCCGGACTCATTTCAATCTTCCCCCACGCATTGAGTTCGATTTTATAAGGCAGGTTTTGCAGGCTCGGGTCACGCAGCACTTCCTCCCATCTCAGGAGCAACGCTTCGCGCGATGCAAGGCTTCCCATTGGATAAACCGGAAACAAAAAAATGATGATGATAAGTATACGCCAGGCTCGTAGCTATTTCCGACTCACGCTTGATACGCAATAATTCCCTATGCGTCGCAGCGGCTTATTCATTAAATATCTCATCCCCCTAGTGCTGCTATCGGCTGGCGGTCTGCTGGCCAATAGCCTGATCGAGCTTTACTTTTCCTATCAGGAAAATAAGGCCGCGCTCGGGCAAATCCAGCAGGAAAAAGCGGCGAACGCCGCGATTCGCATCGAGCAATTCGTGCGCGAAATCGAGCATCAATTGGTATGGATCGCGCAAACTCCGTGGGAGGCGGCCGGGGCGTCGCTTGACCATCGCCGACTCGATTCGTTGCGCTTGCTGCGGCATGCGCCCGCGGTCACCGAGGTCAGCCATCTCGATCCGAACGGCTATGAACAGCTTCGGGTATCGCGGCTTGCGATGGATGTGCTCGGCAGCAAAATCGACTATTCCAAGGACCCGAAGTTCACCCAGGCCGCCGCGCAAAAGACGCACTTCAGTTCGGTTTACTTCCGCAAAGAATCCGAACCCTACATGACCATCGCGCTCGCCGGCCGCGGCGAATCGGCCGGCGTGGTCGTGGCGGAAGCGAATCTCAAATTCATTTGGGATGTTGTGTCGCGCATGGAAGTCGGCGTCGGCGGTTACGCCTACGTGCTGGATGATCGCGGCCGTCTCATCGCCCATCCCGACATCAGCTTGGTGCTGCAACAGACCGATTTTTCCAATTTGCCGCAAGTGCGCGCAGCGCGTGCCGCCACCGAGGATCGCGCGTCAGCGCTGGCGTTCACCGGCCGCGATTTAAAGAACTCCGATGTATTGTCCGCCTATGCATCGATCTCGCCGCTCGGCTGGAAAGTGTTCGTCGATCGCCCGACCAAGGAAGCATTCGCGCCGCTCTATAGCTCGTTGCTGCGCACCGGCGCGTTACTGCTCGCCGGATTGCTGATCTCAGTGGTTGCGAGCCTGATTCTGGTTCGGCGTATGGTGAACCCGATCCGCGCGCTGCAAGCGGGCGCCGCCAAGATCGGCGCCGGCGAGCTGGACCATCGCATCAGCGTTGCCACCGGCGACGAGCTGGAAGCGCTCGGCGACGACTTCAACAACATGACGGCGCAGTTGCGAGAATCCTATGCGGGCTTGGAGCGCAAGGTGGAAGATCGTACGCGGGCGTTAAGCGAGTCGCTGGAGCAGCAGACAGCAACCAGCGAAATCTTACGTGTGATCAGCCAGTCGCAGAACAACGTCCAGCCGGTTTTCGAAGCGATTGCCGTGAATGCACAAAAGCTCTGCAACGCATTTGCGACAGCCGTCGCCACTTTCAACGGGGACATGATCGAGCTCACGGCCACTCACAGTATGAATTTCGATGCGCAGGCCGCAATGCGAAAGAACTGGCCTATGCCGCCCGATGGTCCCGGTGCAATCGCCCGCGCCATTCGAACTCGTTCCGTAGCTAATATTCCCGATGTTCGCAGCGATCTAGAATATGACATGAAGAGTTTGGCCGAGGCGGTCGGATATCGCTCCATCCTCGCTGTCCCTATGTTGCTTGATAATAATCCAATCGGCGCAATCGCTGTCACCGGCGTCGCACCAGGAATGTTCACGGGCCGCCACGTGGAGATGCTCAGGAGCTTCGCCGACCAAGCCGTAATCGCCATAGAAAATGTGCGACTGTTCCA
>JANNFT010000049.1:0-1836 GCA_031380185.1 Pseudomonadota bacterium | reverse complement strand
CCGACGCGCGGCTGTGATGAACGTGCCAACTGCAAACCGCCGCAATCATGCAACTCGTATCCAGCAGGAACGCCGGCATGGTTTAACCAGACCCGCTTCGGTTCTGGCGCAGTTGGGTCAGCGTTTCGCCCACGGTCTTTGCATCGAGGGGCGGCACGTCGGCGTCGGACACGGCTACGAGCAGGCGGCCTTTCCTAACCAGCCGGATGTGTTGCACCGCTGGCGCGATCTCGATATGCCCTTCGTGCAGCGTTACTTCCAATGGCATTCCAGGCTTCAGGCCAGCTACTTTGCGGATTTCTTTAGGGATAATGAGCCGTCCGGCAGAATCGATGGTGGTTTTCATGGCATTTATAGTACCATATTAGTATCCATAGGCTGAGTAAAAATGAACGCTTTGATGCCGTTGCCGCGCTTTATCATGGTGTCTCTGGTAATGCTGATACTTGCAACACTCGCGGATACTGCTCTTGCCCACAAATCCGCCAAGGAAGCGCGGCTGCCGAAAATCGGAGCGGCGCCGGAGTTCACGCTTACCGGCATTGACGGCAAAAAGCTTGCGCTGGCGGACCTGCGTGGCCAGGTGGTGGCGCTCACTTTTATTTTCACTCGTTGCACCGACACTTGCCCGATGCTTACGGCTAAACTGGTGTCCATCCAGCGTAAACTTTCGACGGAGCTTAAACCCAAAGTGTTCTTCGCCGCCATCACTGTGGACCCGGAGCGCGACACGCCCGATGTACTGAAACGCTACGCACAAATGCATAGCGCCGATCTCGCGCGTTGGGCGTTTCTCACCGGCACTCGCGAGGAAATCGCCGAAGTCACCCGCAGCTACGGCATTTACAACAAGAAGCAAACCAAGGGCGATGTCGATCACACCTTTCTCACCTCGTTGATCGACGCACAGGGCACATTGCGGGTGCAGTATCTCGGCTGGCGTTTCAAGCCGGAGGAATTCAGCGCTGATTTGCGCAATCTTGCCAATGAGGCCGCGCGCCCGTGATCGCTTGGCTACCGCGGCTGGTGGCGCGGTTTCGCGCCACCGTGCATACCAAACTGCTGGTGGCGTTTCTGCTGATCGTGGTGTTGTTGCTTGGCGCGGGCGCCGCGGCGCTAAGCGCCCTCTCCGAAGTCAATCAGCGCGCCGAAGACATGGTGCAGTTGCAGCGTAAGATAGCCGCCTATCGCCAACTTAATCACGATACCATTGGTCAGCTTTATAGCGTCGTTTCAGCGCTGTTGAAGGCAGAGGATCGCGGCCTCGACGCAACGCTGCGTCAACTCAAGCAATTCGGCTACGACCTCGACCGCCTGCAATTCGTCGCCAAGGATGAGATGGAAGTGATGGCCAAGGTGCGTACGGATTATGAGGCGTTCATCAAGATTGTCAGCCGCGTGGTGGATTTGATCCGCAGCGGCAAATCCACCGAAGGTCGCGATCTGCAGCTTAGCGAAGCCTCGCCGCTTTCGGATCGCTTGGAACGGCTCACCAACGAACTGGTGAACAAGGCCGAGTCCGACATGATGGCGAGTATTGAAGCGAGTCAAGCCGCATACGTTGATTCGCGCCGCACGATTATCGCGGTCGCGGTGGCAAGTGTGATCCTGGCGCTGATACTGGGCTATGCAATCTCTTGGTCGGTGATTGGCCCGATTGGTCAAATGGAAGCGCGAATGCGTGAAATTGGCGCAGGTGACTTTAGTAACAAAGTCCAAGTCGTAAATCGCGATGAATTGGGGACGCTGGCGGCCAATTTGAACGGCATGAGCGAGGAGCTCGGTCGAGTTTACGGGCAGTTGGAGGAGCGCAATGCAGCGCTCACTGAAGCGTTG
>JANNFT010000483.1:0-3084 GCA_031380185.1 Pseudomonadota bacterium | reverse complement strand
GCCATTGCCGCGTTGCGCTTCCAACTCGACGCGCCCACGCTGCGATCACTGTATGAGATCTCCCAGGGCTGGGCGGCAGGTCTCACGCTCGCATTGGAGCGCATGAAGCGCTCGGATGGCGAACTGCGCCACTTTCAAGGTGAAGCGCTAGAGTCGGTGTTCAACTATTTTGCCGGGCAGATATTCAACACTGCCGAACCCGAGGTACGCGAATTCTTGATGCGCACCGCGTTGCTGCAACGCATGACCGCAGATATGGCCGCTGAGCTTAGCGGAAATACTAACGCCGCGAATCTGCTGGAATATTTCTACCGGCGCAGGCTGTTCATCGACCGCCGCGGGGAGCCGCCGTACAGCTATCAGTACCACGATTTGTTTCGCGCATTTCTGCTCGAGCAACTGGCGCAGGCGTATGCTACGCACGGACTGAGCCCGCTACGTCAACAGGCGGGCAACATCCTCGAGCAAGCGCGGCGCCACAATGAGGCGTTTGCGCTGTATCAGGCCGCGTGCGACTGGGATTCGGCGGTTCGACTCACGCTCGGCCAGGCGCAAACGCTGCTGGCGCAAGGTCGCGGTGAAACCTTGCGTGAATGGATCAAGGCGCTGCCGAAGGAGATCGCCGCGCAAAATGCCTGGCTAAGTTACTGGTACGGTATCTCGCTGCTCGCGGGCGCGCCCGATGAAGCCAGGCAACCGCTCGAGCAAGCTTATTGGCAGTTGCTAAAAGATGGCGATGCCTCGGGACAGATTGCGTGTTGTTCAGCGATCGTGATGGCGTATCTCGCCGACTTGACGGATTTCCGGCCAATGGATCCTTGGATAGATCGATTGGTTCAATTGCTCGGGGCGAATCCGGACTTTCAGTCCCCCGTAGCGGAGTTACAAGTTAACGCTGCGCTCATGTACTATGCGCACTTATGCAGACCTCGCGCGGACTTCTACGAACCCGCCGTAAAACGCGGTCTACAACTGCTTGCAACAGATATGCCGGTCGACGACAAGATGCTTCCTGCCTGCCTTCTCCTCCATGCATTGCGCGAAGCCGGACGGATCACGGAATGCGAGCGGATCATGGCGGTACTTCAACCCTTTCTGCAGCCGTCCACCGCGAGCCCTGGCAACATCGCCTATTGCTGGCAAGTTCTCGCCTGGTTGGCCAAGTCTCGTGGCGACAGAAATGCGGCAATCGCGGCCTGCATTAGTGCAGAGGAAACTTGCATCGCGCACGCGATTATGGGTCCAGCTCGTCATATCTTTACGCACTTGCTGCTGGCGGCCATCGCGGTGCAAACGTGGGATCTAAACGCGGCTGAATCCCACATCAACAAAATGGAATCCTTTTTGAAACCCGATCGTTGGCTTGAGCGAGGCTGGGCGAGTTGGATTCGCGGTATCGTCGCCTCGATGCGAGACGATTGGTCGGGTGCGATCGAATTCGCGCAACGCGAACTAGACATTTTGTTGGAAGGCGGCGCGGTATTTCAACTGTACTACGCTTACCTGCATCTGGCGGGTGGCCTGATCGGATCACGACAGTTTGGTGAAGCGGGGGAGGCGATCGAAAAGGCGCGCGCGATTCTGGTCGATACGCCCGAATTTCGCAACTTGGCCGATGTCGATTTCATGGCAGCCTGGTTGGCCATGCAGCAGGGTGAAATGGATCGCTTCGATCAACACGCACGCGACGCACTAGAACTACTCAAGCGTACTGAAATGCACGCCTGCTTGTGGTACATGGACCAGCGGATCCTGCCCGCGGTGCTCGCGCGCGCACTGGAACGCGGCATCGAGACACAGCAAGCGCGCGAGTTGATTCGGCAACTTGCGCTGCAGCCACCGCCTGGTGCCGGGTCTCTCTGGCCTTGGTCCATCAAGATGAACTTGCTGGGCCGTTTCGAAGTGTTGCGCGATGACGCACCGCTCGAATCCTCGCGCAAACCGGCAAAGAAACCATTGGCTTTGCTGAAAGCGCTTGCTTGCGCCGGCGGCAGCGCAGTTCCGGTGGCGCAAATGTTGGATTGGCTCTGGCCGGACAGCGAAGCGGACGCCGCGCAGAAAGCGCTCGATGCGGCGCTGCATCGATTGCGTGGACTGCTCGGGGCGAATGATGTCGTGAGACTGGGAGATGGCCGTCTAAGCCTGGACCGCACGCGGGTATGGGTTGATGCTTGGACGTTCGAATCCCTGGCACGCGAATGTGGAGAATCGGCTAAACGTGCGGCAGAGCTTTACCGAGGCGCGCTTTTGCCGGAGGATTTGGACGCTGTTTGGTCTGTCTCGTACCGCGAAAAACTGCACGACAGTTTCAATCGCCTCATCTGCCACCAAGCAACCGAACTGGAATCGCAACAATGCTACACCGAGGCGCTTGCGTGGTACGCGCGCGGCCTGGACGCAGACGATCTCGTCGAAGCGATGTACCAAGGCATGATGCGCTGCAACTTGAAACTCGGGCGCCGCTCCGATGCACTCGCCACATTCCAAAGGCTGCGCCGCACGCTTGCTTCCAAACTGCGCACATTGCCTAGCGCTGAAAGCGTTGCACTCGCTGCTGGAGCAGAAGTGATTACTGATTGATCAACGTTCCTTTTCCCACCTTGCCACTTTCCATGATAGGGCACGCGGGAATGACAAGGGAAAAGGTGGTCGGAAATTCTTTTGAAGCTCGAACGTCAGTTTCGTCGAGCCGATCAAGGCAGTGCCGCCGGGAAGAGTCGAACCGCACCGAATCGGTTGGTGATCGGTAAGGCGTTTCCCGCACGAGTCGACCGCAACACTTCTGTTCGATCCATATCCTTGTCATTAACGCGTACTTTCCTACAATTCGCCAATCGGTAAGCCGACTCGCCTGTTGCGCGGCGTAGAGTGACTGCACGTCAGCGGGAACGAAATGGAACGACCCGAGTATTTTGTAGAGCGTGTCTACCGCCGCACGCCAGACGACCCCTCACGGATCGAAGGCGTGGTGGAGGCAGTCGCAAGCGGAGCGCAAGTTCCATTCGCGAGCGCACAAGAACTTTGGACGATTCTGCTAAAGGCCGCGTTGACGCCGAACCGGATGCAACCAGAATAGTTGGAAGG
>JANNFT010000314.1:0-1805 GCA_031380185.1 Pseudomonadota bacterium | reverse complement strand
CCGCGATGGCTCATCTCCATCACCGACATGCCACTGCCGCGCCAATCGAGCATTTCCGCTTGTGCTTGTTTCAACACCTCCGCGGGCAATACAGCCGGGCCAGCGCTAAAATTATAAATATGTGTCACTCTGCCTCTTCCTCGGATTCCGCGACTCGCGACACGCTTACCAGCGTGTCGCCATCATCTAATCCGATTAAGGTCACGCCTTGCGTCGAGCGTCCCATCTCGCGTATACCTTTCACCTTGGTGCGCACCAATACACCGGCGCCGGTTATAAGCATGATCTCGTCATCTTTTGTGACCAAAGTAGCCGCGACAACTTTGCCGTTGCGAGCGCTGGTCTGGATCGCGATCATGCCCTGAGTGCCGCGCCCATGGCGGGTGTACTCGGTGATGGAGGTGCGCTTTCCATAACCTTTTTCGGTCGCCGTCAACACCGATTGTTGCTCGTTTTCCGCAACGAGTAACGCGATGACCTTGCCGTCTTTGGTAAGCCGCATGCCGCGCACGCCGCGCGCGTTGCGGCCCATCGGACGCACATCATTCTCGTCAAAACGCACCGCCTTGCCCTCGTCGGAGAACAACATCACGTCGTGCTTGCCGTCGGTGATCGCAACGCCGATCAAGCGATCGCCGTCGTCTAAATCTACCGCAATGATGCCGGCCTTGCGCGGGTTGGAGAAATCCGACAACGGCGTTTTCTTGACTGTTCCGAATTGCGTTGCCATGAAGACGTAGTGAATTGCGTCGAATTCCTTTACCGACAACACGGCGTTAATCTTCTCGTGTTCCTCAATCTGCATCAAGTTTACGATAGGTTTGCCACGGCTGGTGCGGCTGCCCTGGGGCACTTCATAAACCTTGAGCCAAAAGGCGCGACCTCGATTCGAGAATGCCAGGATCGTGTCGTGGGTATTGGCGATGAAGAGGTTTTCGATGAAGTCATCTTCTTTGGTCGCCGTCGCCTGCTTGCCACGCCCGCCGCGGATTTGCGCGCGATAATCGACTAAAGGTTGCGCTTTAATGTAACCGCCATGAGACAACGTCACGACCACGTCTTCCGGTGTGATTAAGTCCTCGATGCTCATTTGTTGACCGTTGGCGATCACTTCGGTGCGGCGCCTATCGCCGAATTGTTTTTTCACCTCGGCCAACTCATCACCGATAATTTTGGTGATACGCGCCGGACTGCCGAGAATATCGAGCAAATCGACGATTTGATCCATCACGTCACGATACTCACTAACAATCTTATCCTGTTCCAGATTCGTCAAGCGCTGCAATTGCATTTCCAAAATACGCTGTGCCTGAACTTCGGACAGGCGATAACCAGAACTCTTTGTGTCTGGTTGCAAACCGAACTCGACGCCCAGCCCATCAGGACGAGAACTGTCGGACGCTGTTCTTCCCAGCATTTCCTCGACCAGCTTCGACCGCCACAACTTGCCCATTAACTTTTCTTTGGCGAGGGCCGGCGTCTCGGATGCTTTGATAAGCGCGATAATTTCGTCGACATTCGACAGCGCTACGGCCAGGCCTTCCAATATATGGCCGCGCTCGCGCGCCTTGCGCAATTCAAATACCGTGCGCCGCGTGACCACTTCGCGACGATGGCGCAGGAATGCTTCAAGAATCTGTTTTAGATTCAGCAGTCGCGGTTGGCCATCCACCAAGGCCACCATGTTCATACCGAAGGTGTCTTGCAACTGCGTGTTTTTGTACAAATGGTTCAGAACGATTTCCGGCACTTCACCGCGTTTCAGCTCGATGACTACGCGCATGCCGGACTTGTCCGATTCATCG
>JANNFT010000458.1:0-2007 GCA_031380185.1 Pseudomonadota bacterium | reverse complement strand
ATGAAGCAGCGTACTGTCAAAATCATGCGAAATTCAACGAACTGCTAGGCCACCCCGTCCCCACCCCCCCGTTCGAGCCGGGGGCAGGCTCTTCTCCCAAAGGAGAAGGGAGAACTTCCCCTCTCCCCCCGGGGAGAGGGTAGGGGTGAGGGCGCAGCGTGTTAACTCCTATTGAACGATCAATGGTAACGTCTACCGTCGTTAGCGCCCCCGAATTGGAGGTAATCAATCTGTCCAAGCGCTTCGGCGAAGTCGTCGCACTTGAGCAGGTGGCACTCCACGTCGCGCCGGGCGAATTCCATGCCTTGCTCGGCGAAAACGGCGCCGGCAAAAGCACGCTGGTGAAATGCATCATGGGCTATTATCACGCGGACGACGGCCAGATTGTCGTGGACCGCCGCGAAGTCAGCATCAAGAGCCCGAAGGATGCCCAAGCGCTCGGGCTCGGCATGGTGTATCAGCATTTCACTCTGGTGGACAACATGACTGTCGCGGAAAACCTGGTGTTGGCGCGAAGCAAGTTGCCGGGGATCATTCATTGGTCCGAAGAGCTGCGCGCACTCGAGGCTTTCGTCGCGCGCATGCCGTTCTCGATCAAGCTCGCCGCCACCGTGCGGGATCTGGCGGCGGGCGAAAAGCAAAAGGTCGAAATCGCGAAACAGCTTTACCTCAACAGCCGTCTGTTGATCCTCGACGAGCCCACATCCGTGTTGACGCCGCAGGAAGCCGATCACACGTTAGGGCTAATCCGCGATATGACGCGCCAAGGTCTGTTGACGGTGATCATCATCACCCACAAGTTTCGCGAAGTGGAGCGATTTGCCGATGCGGTGACCGTGCTGAGGCGCGGGAAGTTCGCGGGAAATGGCGCGGTGGGCGAGCTTTCTCGCGGCGACATGGCGCGCATGATGATCGGCAGCGAACAATTGACACAGCCGGCAGAGCGGGCGAACCAAGACACCGGCGCCGTGCTGTTGCAGGCGGATAGTCTTTCCGCCGAGGACGATACCGGGCGCTTGGTGGTCCGCGATCTGTCATTTCAAGTTCGGAGCGGTGAAATTCTCGGCGTCGCCGGCGTATCGGGAAATGGTCAGCGGCAACTGGTCGAGATTCTCGCGGGGCAACGCAAACCCAAGGGTGGACAAGTGCATGCGGCGGGCGTGGCCTATCATGGCCGTCGTCACGAGATGCAGGCGGCCCACCTGTATTGTTTGCCGGAAGAACCGATGAAGAATGCTTGTGTGCCGGCGATGAGCGTCGCGCAGAACTTAATGTTGCGCCGCTTCGATCGCTCACCCTATGCATGGCGGCGCTTCCTGCTCAATGGCCGAGCGATGCGTGGTTTTGCCTCTGATATGGTGAGCCGGTTTCGCATTAAGACGGCGTCGGTCGAAGCGCCCCTTAGGTCTCTGTCCGGCGGCAACGTGCAGCGTACGGTGTTGGCGCGGGAACTTTCCGACGATCTGAAAATATTGGTCGTTGCGAATCCATGTTTTGGTTTGGATTTTAGCGTCACGGCGGAGATACGCGCGGCACTGGTGGCTGCGCGCAATCGCGGCGCGGCGATCCTGCTGATCAGCGAAGATTTGGACGAGATACTGGAGTTATCAGACCGCGTGGCGGTAATGAGTAACGGCGCTTTTAACTACGATACGCCGCGGGCGCAAGTCGATTTTATTGCGCTGGGCGTCGCGATGGCGGGTGCATGAGCGCTTATTCGATTGCTGCAGAGCCGTATCCTTACGAGCTGCCGATGTTGGGCGAGTCAGGAAACGTCGCGCTGATCATGATCGACATGCAGCGTGACTTCATCGAGCCCGGCGGCTTTGGTTCCCTGCTCGGTAACGACGTGGCGCCGTTACGAGCGATCGTGCCGGCGTGTCAAAGTTTGCTCGCTACATTTCGCGCTTTGAAGCTCCCGATCATTCATACGCAAGAGGGGCATCGGCCCGATCTCGGCGATTGTCCTCCCGCAAAAAAGCGCCGCGGCAATTTGCTAATCGGCAT
>JANNFT010000405.1:0-10626 GCA_031380185.1 Pseudomonadota bacterium | reverse complement strand
ACTTCACCTTTGCTCTTGAAATCATGACGAAATTTTTCTCGCTGTTGCTTTTGATTGTTACCGCATTTGCTTTCGCCGCTAAGCCGGACGCCAAGCCCGCTGTAGCCGCGCCGCAACCGGCAGCGCCGGTCGCCTTGGGTGCGCTCAGCGTTGCCGCAAAATCTTTTGTCCTTCGGGATTTTCAGAGCGGGCAGATTCTCGTCAGCCAGAGCCCGGATCTCAAAGTCGAGCCGGCCTCGCTCACCAAATTAATGACCGCGTATCTCGCCTTCAAAAACATAAAAGAAAAACACTTGTCGGAAACTCAAGTGTTGCCGGTGTCCGAAAAAGCCTGGAAGGCGATTGGCTCGCGCATGTTCATTGACCTCAAAGTACCGGTCACCGTCGGCGAATTGCTGCGCGGCATGATCGTCCAATCGGGTAACGATGCGAGCATCTCGTTGGCCGAAGCGATGGGCGGCAGCGAAGAAGCATTTGCCGAATTGATGAACAAAGAAGCGGCGCGCCTAGGCATGAAGAACTCGCATTTCCTCAATTCGACCGGCCTGCCCGATTCGCAGCATTATTCGACCGCGGAAGATTTGAGCCTGCTCGCCGCCGCGATCATTCGTGACTTCCCTGAGTTTTACACCATTTACTCGACGCGCGAATACAAATACAACAATATCACCCAACCTAATCGCAATCGCTTGTTGTGGCTCGATCCGACCGTCGATGGCATGAAAACCGGCCACACGGACAGCGCCGGCTGGTGTTTGGTAAGCTCGGCGAAACGCAGCGAGCGCCGCTTGATTTCCGTCGTGCTCGGCACGACTTCCGATACGGTGCGCACCATCGAAAGCCAAAAATTATTGAACTATGGTTTCCAGTTCTACGATACGCGACGCATGTATCAGCAAGGTGAATCCGTTGCCAGTTTGGAGGTCTACAAAGGTCAGGAAAAAACCCTCAAGGTCGGTTTCGACAAAGATATTTTCCTGACGTTAGCGCGCACCGATTTCGAGAAAATTCAGCCGACGCTCACCACCACCCAGCCGCTCATTGCGCCATTGGCAAAGGGCCAGGAAATTGGAATGATGAAGCTCACACTGGGCGACAAAACCATTGCCCAATATCCGGTGCTCGCGCTGGATGCGGTGCCGGTCGCCGGGTTCTTTCGCCGCACCTGGGATAGCGTGCGCTTGATGTTGAAATGAGCCAAGCGGTTTGCTATCTTAACGGCGAATTCGTGCCGTTGGAACAAGCTAAAATTTCCGTCCTCGATCGCGGATTTATTTTTGGCGACGCGATTTATGAAGTTATCCCCGTATATCGGCGCAAACCGCTGCGCTTAGCCGCACACATTGCTCGCCTCCAACGCAGCCTAGGCGAAATTCGCATCACATCACCCTATTCCGACGGCGAATGGGCCGGCCTCATCGCTGACTTGATCGGCTATGAAGCGAGCGACGACCAGGCGGTTTATCTACAAGTGAGTCGCGGCGTTGCAAAGCGGGAATTCGGTTTGTTGCAGGGCGTCGAGCCGACTGTCTTCATGCTGAGCAGCCCGTTTGTTGCGCCGCCTAAACATCAAATCGACAGCGGCATCGCGGCCGTCAGCCTGCCAGATTTTCGTTGGTTGCGTTGTGATATCAAATCGACGTCGCTGCTCGGCGCCAACATGTTGCGGCAGTTTGCCAACGATGCCGGCGGCGCCGAGTGCGTGTTGTTCCGCGATGGATATTTGACCGAAGGTTCGTCGAGCAATATTTTTATCGTCAAGAATGGCACGCTGGTCGCGCCACCCAAATCACGCTTGATTCTTCCCGGCATTACTTACGATCTGGTGCTGGAACTAGCGCGCGCAAATGCAGTCCCAATGGACGTGCGTGAAATCCCGGAAGCGGAAGTAAAAACGGCCGATGAGTTGATACTTTCGGCAAGTCTGCGAGAGTTATTGGCAATCACCCAGCTTGACGGTAAACCCATCGGTAACGGAGTGCCCGGCGCGGTATTTCAACACTTATACGAATTGTTCACGGCATATAAAGCCAACCTATGACGGAACCGCAACGCGAAGAAACACTGCTCGAATTCCCCTGCGAATTCCCGATTAAAATCATGGGACTCACCCGTGATGATTTCGCCCAAACTATTTTGGAAATCGTCCGCCGTCACGCGCCGGATTTTGATGGCGCCACGATGGAAATGCGCTCGAGCAGTGGCGCGAAATATTTGAGCCTGACCTGCACTATCCACGCCACATCGAAGGCGCAACTCGATGCGCTTTATCGCGAGTTGTCGAAACACGAAATGGTGAAGATCGTCCTGTAATGTTGTTGACAAATATGGCGCCGGCGCTGACGATTAAACGTCTTGGCAGCGTCGAATACGAAACTACGTGGCTTGCGATGCAAACGTTCACGACGCAGCGCGAGGCGGAAACGATCGACGAAATTTGGCTGTTGCAGCATCCGCCGGTCTACACACAAGGGCTTGCGGGCAAGCCAGAGCATTTGTTGAACGTGCCGGCCATCCCCGTGGTCAAAACTGATCGCGGTGGGCAAATCACCTATCACGGGCCCGGCCAAATTGTCGGCTATGTGTTGTTCGATCTGAAACGCAAAGGCATTGGCGTGAAGGAGCTGGTCAGACGCATCGAGCAAAGCATTATCGATGCGCTCGGCGAGTTCGGCATCGATGCCGAGCGAAAAATGGGTGCGCCGGGCGTTTATGTAAAAGGCGCGAAGATCGCCGCCCTCGGCCTGCGCATAAGAAAAGGTTGTAGCTACCACGGCCTCGCGCTCAACGTCGCGATGGATCTTTCGCCCTACAGCGCCATCAACCCCTGCGGCTTCGCCGGTCTGGAAGTAACCGACCTCGCCGCGTTAGGCGTTCGTGCTAGCATAGACGACGTTATGACTGCGTTGTCAAAGCAGCTCGTCAATCAACTTTCGCATTAGGAAATTATCGTGCCCGTCATTGGCGAGAAGCAAACCGGCGCAGCGAAAACCGCGCGCATCCCGATCAAAATTATTCCCAGCGCAGCGCAAAAAAAGCCCGATTGGATTCGCGTAAAAGCGGCAAACAGCCCGCGCTTTCAGGAAATAAAACGCATTCTGCGCGAAAATAATTTGCACAGCGTGTGCGAAGAAGCCTCTTGCCCCAATATCGGTGAATGTTTCAGCAAAGGCACGGCGACCTTTATGATCATGGGTGATTTATGTACCCGCCGTTGCCCATTTTGCGACGTCGCCCATGGCCGCCCGAAACCCCTCGATCCAGACGAGCCTCGCCATCTCGGCGAGACCATCGCCGCGCTGCGTTTGAAATATGTCGTAATCACCAGCGTTGATCGTGACGATTTGCGCGACGGCGGCTCGCAACATTTTGTCAACTGCATTCGCGCCGTACGGGAGCTGTCGCCGGAAACCAAGATCGAAATTCTCACGCCGGATTTTCGTGGCAGGCTCGATCGCGCGTTGGATATTCTCAATACCTGCCCCCCGGATGTGATGAACCACAACCTCGAAACCGTGCCGCGCCTCTACAAACAAGCGCGGCCCGGCTCGGACTATCAGCACTCGCTAAAGCTTCTAAAAGATTTTAAAACGGCGCATCCGATCATTCCCACCAAGTCGGGATTGATGTTGGGCCTGGGCGAAACCGACGAAGAAATTCTCGACGTCATGCGTGACCTGCGCGAGCACAATGTCGACATGCTCACACTCGGTCAATACTTGCAGCCGTCAGTCCATCATCATCCCGTGATGCGTTTTGTTCCGCCCGATGGTTTCAAAGAATTCGAACGCCAGGCGAATGCGCTCGGCTTTGCCCACGCGGCCTGCGGGCCGATGGTGCGATCGAGCTATCACGCGGATCAACAGGCGCAAAACGCCGGCGTAAGTTAACCGCAGACGCAGCGTTTGCATGCGGAAAAATACGCGCGATTGTTCGACTAGCATGAAAAATACTAGGTTGGGTTGAGATACGAAATCCAACAATCCGCGCTGTCGGAAAGCGTTCGGTTTCCTTCATCGGCCCAATCTATAGAATGCTGGCGTATGTCCGCAACTGATTCGCTCCCCTCCCGTCCCTGGCAGCCCACTCCCTTTGTTAAAGCGTCGTTTGCTCTGCACACGTTCGGCGCCATTACGATCGGCGTCTCGCCGGCAACTTGGCCGTGGGCGCTTGCCGCCGTCGCGGCCAATCAGGCGCTGATCGGCGCGGCGGTGATGTGGCCGCGCAGCACTTGGATCGGCGAGAATATTCGGCGCTTGCCGACACGGTCCGTTGCGACAAATGAAATCGCGTTAACGTTTGACGATGGCCCCGATCCCGAGAACACGCCGCGCGTGTTGGATTTGCTCGACGCCGCCGGACACCGAGCGAGTTTCTACGCGGTCGGCGAGCGCGCCGAGAAATATCCGCAGGTGATTCAAGACATCGTAAAACGCGGCCACGCAGTGGAAAATCATTCGCAGCATCACACCAATAGTTTTGCGTTTTATTCATCGTCGCGGCTACTTCGCGAGCTCGACGCTGCACAGCAAGCTATCTCAGGCGCGGCCGGATCGTTGCCGAGATTCTTCCGCGCACCGATGGGATTTCGCACGCCGTTTCTCGATCCTGTGATCGCGCGATTAGGTCTGCACTACACCTCGTGGACACGGCGCGGGTTCGATTCCACTGCGAAAAATCCGACGCCCGTCTTGCAACGATTAGTCACGAATTTACAAGCAGGCGACATTTTGTTGTTGCACGATGGTTCGATGTTGAGCAGCCGTCGAGAGCCACCGATCGTTCTCGATGTCTTGCCGGCGTTACTAAAAAAAATATCGGAGCGTGGGTTGAAGTCTGTCACGCTGCGCCACGCTTATCGCGATGTCCTCGTCGAGCGATAAGTTGATCGACGCGGCGGCGTCGCTGTACCGATCGGCAGGAAAATTTCCATTTTATTTTGCGCGCGGCAAGTTCCGCCACGATCCGGTATTTCTCGCTGTCATCAAAAGCGGCTTAATTAAAAGCGGCAACTCGGTTCTCGATCTCGGTTGCGGTCAAGGATTGCTGTTGGCTTTCCTGCGTGCGGCGGCAAGCCAATACCAGCGCGGCTCATGGCGCAATGATTGGTCGCCAGCGGCGCTGGGATTGAATCTACACGGCATCGAGTTGCGCGAAAGCAAAGTCGCGATCGCGCACAAGGCGCTGGGGTCCATCGCAACCATCGAGGTGCTGGATTTGCGCCGCGGCGATATTCCTCGCGCCGACGTGATCGTATTGTTCGATGTTTTGCATTACTTGGATGCCGGCACGCAATTGAATTTGATCAAGCGAATCGCGCAGGCGATATCTTCTGACGGGCTCCTGTTGGTGCGCGATGCCGATGCGGCGGCGGGTGTGAGTTATCGCGTGACACACGTTGCAGAACGGATCGCAGCAATTTGTCGCGGCCATGTTCTCCAGCGTTTTCATTTTCGTTCGCGAGTGGAATGGAATCGCTTATTTGTCGATCAGGGTTTCGCGATTGAAGCGATGCCGATGAGTGAAGGCACACCATTTGCAAATGTGCTATGGGCGGCGCGGCGGCTCGGCTGACGACAGACGAGGCTGGATTCCCTTGCCCACGGGTATGCGGGAATGACGGATAATAATGAATTGCGGTAATTGCTCGCATTTGCCAAACATACCTACGCCAGAAAGGGCTTCTATACGGGTTCGCGACAATGCATCGTCTGGAAGCCGCGCTGCTACTGGGTGGATTAATTAATTGAAAGGATAAAAAATGAGTGCCGTTCCCGTCAGTATTAGTTCCGCCGTCGATGAAATTCGCGCTCTGCTCGGTGAGCGCCTGTCCACCAGCACCGGTGTGCGCGACCATCACAGCAAAGACGAATCCTGGCACCTTCCGCATCGGCCCGATGCCGTGGCGTTTCCGAAATCCACGGAAGAAGTCGCCGACATCGTTCGCATTTGTGCGCGCCATCGCACACCGGTGGTCGCCTACGGTACCGGCACCTCGCTCGAAGGTGCGGTGATTCCCGAGCATGGCGGCGTTGTGGTCGATCTCGCCAACATGAATCAAGTTTTGAAAGTAAACGTCGATGACCTAGACGTCACCGTGCAAGCGCGTGTGACGCGCAAACAACTGAACGAACATCTACGCGATACCGGTTTGTTTTTTCCGATCGATCCTGGCGCCGACGCCTCGATCGGCGGCATGGCGGCGACGCGCGCTTCCGGCACGAACGCCGTGCGCTACGGCACCATGCGCGAGAACGTTTTGGCGCTGAGCGTTGTGCTCGCGGATGGCCGCGTCATCCGCACCTCGCGCCGCGCGCGTAAATCCGCCGCAGGCTACGACCTTACGCGCTTGTTCGTCGGCAGCGAAGGCACGCTCGGCATCATCACCGAAGTCACGTTGCGCATCTACGGCATTCCTGAAGCCATGGCGGCGGCAGTGTGCTCATTCGATTCGCTGCAAGGCGCGATAAATGCGGTGATTCAGACTATCCAGTTGGGCATCCCGATCGCGCGCATCGAGTTGCTCGACGATATTCAGATGGATTCGGTGAACAAGTTTTCCAAGCTGAATTACCCGGTCAAAGACACGCTGTTCGTCGAGTTTCACGGCACCGAAGCCGCGGTGAAAGAGCAAGCAGAAATGGTGCAATCCATCGCGCAAGAAAATTCCGGCGGCGAGTTTAAATGGGCGACCAAACAGGAAGATCGTACGCATTTGTGGCAAGCGCGCCACGATGTCACCTACGCCAACAAAGCGCTGCGTCCCGGATGTGAAATTTGGGCGACCGATGTGTGCGTGACGATTTCGCGCTTGGCGGAATGCATTTTGGAAACCAAGCAAGACTTGAAGGAAAGTTTCCTGATCGCGCCACTGGTCGGCCACGTTGGTGACGGCAATTTCCATTTAGGATTTTTGATTGACCGCAACGATCCGAAAGAACTCGCCGAAGCCGAACGCCTCAACGATCGCCTAGTCTTGCGCGCGCTTGCGATGGACGGCACTTGCACTGGCGAACATGGTATTGGCCTGGGCAAGATGAAATTCCTCACAGCGGAACATGGTGAAGCGGTGAGCGTGATGCGGCTGGTGAAGCAGGCGCTGGATCCGCTGAATATCATGAATCCGGGGAAAATCTTTACCTAAAGCCTAGCGAAACACCGCCGCATTACCTTAAATTGATGTAATACTGAGCGATCGATTTGCTTTGCAGAAAGCCGGACAATTGAGCAAGTCCGATCAAGCCCAGGTCGAGCAAAGTTTGGCGACGTTGTTCTCACCCTGAACGCGAACGTTAGGTTTTTTGACAACCCTTGCCAGAAGCCGCGCTGATATTGGCGCTAGAGGCATGCCATGCCAGAATCCAATATCCACGCGGCTCTTGGCTAAGCGCTGAAGGGAATTCGAAGTGCGTCCGTAGGCCGGCTATGGTATCCTTAGACCCTTTTATTTTGCCGTTTTAGCGCCATGTTAGGGGCTAATCCAATAGTCACCTCGCGCGCCAACACCTTATGATCGCAAATCTGCTCAAGAAAATTTTTGGCAGCCGTAATGAACGGCTGTTGAAGCAATTCCGTAAAACGGTTCTTATTATTAATGACCTCGAGGCCGATCTCACAAAATTGTCCGACGATAAGTTGAAAGCCAAGACGGAACAATTTAAAGATCGCGTCAAGAACGGCACGGCGCTCGATGAAATTCTGCCGGAAGCCTTTGCCGTGGTGCGCGAAGCGTCGCAGCGCGTACTTGGCATGCGCCATTTCGATGTGCAGTTGATCGGCGGCATGGTGTTGCATCAAGGCAAGATCGCCGAGATGCGTACCGGTGAGGGCAAGACGTTGATGGCGACGTTGCCCGCGTATCTCAACGCATTAACCGGGAGCGGCGTACACGTAGTAACCGTGAACGATTACCTCGCCAGCCGCGACGCGGAATGGATGGGGCGGGTTTACAAGTTTCTTGGTTTGACCGTGGGCTGCAACTTGTCGCAAATGCCGCACGACGAAAAGCAAGTGGCTTTTGCGGCGGATATTACCTACGGCACCAACAACGAATTCGGCTTCGACTATCTGCGCGACAATATGGTGCAACAACCGCCGGAGCGCGTGATGCGCGGCCAGAATTTCGCGATCGTCGACGAGGTCGACTCGATCCTGATCGATGAAGCGCGTACGCCGCTGATCATTTCCGGCCAAGCCGACGACAATGCCGAGCTGTACACGCAGATCAATCGCCTGGCGCCGCGCCTGACCAAGCAAGAAGTAGAAAACGGTCCCGGCGATTTCAGTCTGGATCTCAAAGCCCACTCTGTGACGCTGACCGAAGCGGGCCACGAAAAGGCAGAGCAGTTATTGGCCGACGCGGGCCTGTTGCAAGCGGGTGCGAGTTTGTACGATCCATCAAATATTTTGTTGGTTCACCATCTTTACGCTGCACTTCGTGCCCATTCGCTGTATCACAAAGATCAGCATTACGTCGTGAACGAGGGTGAGATCGTAATCGTCGACGAATTTACCGGCCGCATGATGACGGGGCGGCGCTGGTCGGAAGGTTTACACCAAGCGGTCGAAGCGAAAGAAGGCGTCAAAATTCAAAGCGAATCGCAAACGCTGGCGTCGATCACGTTCCAGAATTATTTTCGTCTGTATAAAAAGTTGTCTGGAATGACCGGCACCGCTGATACCGAAGCGTACGAATTCCAACACATCTACAACCTGGAAACGGTCATCATCCCGACTCACAAGAAGATGATTCGCGACGATCGCATGGATCAGGTTTATCAGACCGCGCGCGAAAAGCATCAGGCGATCATCAACGATATCAAGGGTTGTTACGAGCGCGGGCAGCCGGTTTTGCTCGGTACAACCTCGATCGAAAATTCGGAATTGTTATCGAGCCTGCTGGAAAAAGAGAAACTTCCGCACCAGGTTTTGAACGCGAAACAACACGCGAAAGAGGCCGGCATCGTCGTGCAAGCGGGCCGTCCAAAGGTGATTACCATCGCCACCAATATGGCAGGCCGTGGCACGGATATTGTTCTCGGCGGCAATCCCGATCCGGAAATTCAAGCGATCAAGAACGACGCCAACCTGGGCGACGATGAAAAAAATCGACGTGTCGCGGCGATTCGCTCCGAGTGGCAAACGCGCCACGATCACGTGATTAAAGAAGGCGGCCTGCACATTATCGGTTCCGAACGCCACGAATCGCGGCGGGTCGACAATCAATTGCGTGGCCGTTCCGGTCGCCAGGGCGATCCGGGTTCGAGCCGATTTTATTTGTCGCTGGAAGATCCGCTGCTGAAAATTTTCGCCAGCGATCGTGTCGCCGCGATAATGCAGCGCCTGAAAATGCCCGAAGGCGAGGCCATCGAGCATAGCTGGGTTACGCGTGCGATTGAAAATGCGCAACGCAAAGTTGAAGCGCGCAACTTCGATATTCGGAAACAATTATTGGAATACGACGACGTCGCCAATGATCAGCGGAAAGTAATTTACCAGCAGCGCAATGAGTTGCTCGAATCGACCGACATCACTGAAACCATCACGGCGATGCGCAACGACGTGCTGACTGCGCAGGCCAATATCTATATTCCACCGGAGAGTGTTGAAGAGCAATGGGACGCAGCAGGGTTGGAAAAGTCACTTCTCGGCGAATTCAACCTTAAATTACCCGTCGCGGAGTGGATTAAACAGGAACCGTCCCTCGACGAAGAAAAAATCAAGGTACGCGTGCTGGAAAATGCGACTCGCGAATATGAAGAAAAATTCGCCGCGGTTGAACACAAGGAATACGTACGCCAATTCGAGCGCGGAGTGATGCTACAAACCCTGGACAATCATTGGCGCGAGCATCTGGCCGCGCTCGATCATCTGCGCCAGGGCATTCATTTGCGCGGCTACGCCCAGAAAAACCCCAAGCAAGAATATAAGCGTGAAGCGTTTGAGTTATTTTCCGGTTTGCTTGATGTAGTGAAGCGCGAGGTGACAGAGAAGCTGATGTTGGTTCGCGTGCAGACCGAACGAGAAGTGGAGCAAGCCGCTGAGCAGGTCGAGCATGGGCCGGAGCCGAAGAACGTTCAGTATCATCACGCCGACTACGAAGAAGCATTGGAGACGGCGCAGGCCGGTGACAACACGGCGGTTCAGCCTTTCGTTCGGCAGGGCCAAAAAATCGGACGCAACGATCCGTGTCCCTGCGGTAGCGGGAAAAAATATAAACAATGCCACGGTAGGTTGACGTAGCCTCCCGCTATTCTTTAGACAAGCCATTGCGAGTGAAACGAAGCCGCCAACCTGGCGCCGGCCAAGGCGAGATCGCAACGTCGCACTGCGGACTCCTCGCGCTGACAAAGCGGAATTTTTGGTGACCGTAGCACATGTCCGTTAATCTTATCCCGCCCAAACCAGAAGAACTACTTCCTGTTCGCGGCGTCGAGCTCGGCATTACCGAGGCCGGCATTCGTAAAACGAATCGCAAAGATTTATTGGTGATGCGCCTTGCCGCGAACTCAAAAGTCGCCGGCGTTTTTACTCAGAACCGTTTTTGCGCGGCGCCGGTGATCTTGTGTCGCGAGCATTTGGCGAAAGGCGATGGAATCCGCGCGCTGGTGGTCAACACCGGTTGTG
>JANNFT010000398.1:0-6551 GCA_031380185.1 Pseudomonadota bacterium | reverse complement strand
ATGAAGCCTTACTTTGCCAATGGGCCGCAAGATCTAATGTCCCTGAGAACCCTCTTATTCTCCTGTTGCCTATTGATAGGAGGGCTTTTCTCTTATATTAGTCGCCTTCATATTCGTGACGAGTTGGAAAAGCAAAAGCAGCAGCGGGAGAGGCTCCTCCTGCAAGCGAAAGAAACGTTAGAGAAGCTTCTGCAAATCAACTGGTGGCGCCTTACCTCCTCGTACGTCGCCACCTGCGCTAAGGCAAGCGTTTGATTGATAGTTTTTGGCTGCCGAAGATTTGAACGTTTCGCCGCACCAGGATGACGCCTGACTCGTCCACGTTACGGGGTGCTTTCCGAAGCGGGTAACATCAAAGTTTAGGCTGTACACTAATTTTTGGACGCCACGCAAGGCTTAGATGCAAATTTCAGAGACATTCGTCAAGTTTGGCAAGTTCCGTGTAGCCCCAGAAAAAGAGGTCTACGGTGAACTGCGTGTTGCTGGCAAAGAATCGTCGCTGTATTTACGCGACGACGATATCTTTCATCCTCAATCGCCGGCAGGTGGGTGCATAACCGGTACGTTGCACGACCTCACCAAAGTCACTCTCCTTCAATGTCTAGTCTTAGAGGGGCTTGGCTCGGGCACACGCGATGATCGGCGGTACTACTATGCGAAGTTGTTCCCCCACTACGTGCTAGAGGGCCACCGCCATATCACACCTACTGAGGAATCCATCTCTCGTATCACTTTTGTGTTCGACGATGCGGCCGCGCTCTTCTACGACTTTGACGCATTTGGCTCGGTCATTGACTCCGCCCCGTATATCGAACAGATCGTCGCCGCTAACGAGTTAAAGAGGTCAATACCGATTGGACCGGAACCCAGAATCGTTTACTTCACTGGTAAGCGAGAAATCATTCAATCGGATACCGTGCTCGGCAGGGTCCTTGTGCGGCACAACCCTGGCTGGAGTTTTGGGGGGCCTCGCGGTGTCCGCATCGACAATGTAATCTCAGTGGAGTTAGAACCGTGTAGCCCGGTTACCTTTGAAGAAGCAATGACCCGGATGCTTCGGCTACTCCGGTTTCTGGAGTTAGTCACTGGGCGCCCTCAGAGTCTCCAAGAGCTTGTCGTCTTCATCACTGGGGATGAACGTCCTGAGCCACTTAAGGTGCACTGGAGTCATCGCCCGGTTCGTGCCGTCGACCCCTTAGGCGACACGCGGTCGCCTCAACCGGCGGACTTACTTCTCAATCCAATCCATCGGAAGGAGGAATTTATCCGTGTCATGTGCAGATGGTTAGTCAAGGATGACGAACGTCGAGACGCCCGGCAACGTTTCCATACGTCATTCGCCAATCAGCACGAGTACTCCATAGACAGGTTAATTGGCGCCGCCAACATGTTCGATATCTTGCCCAAGTCGGCGGCCCCAAGAGATGTTGAACTGTCTGACGATCTGAAAGCTGCGACGTGTCAATGCGAAAAACTGTTTAAGGGCCTCCCCAAAAGCGTCGAGCGCGCAAGCGTACTCAGCGCCCTCCGACGTGTTGGAAAAGCGTCTCTCAAGCACAAGATGGCGCACAGGGCTAAGTATCTCGTTGATGTGGTTAGCGAACGGTTTCCGGATCTTGATTTTGTGCTTGGTACTGCAGTCGAATGTCGGAATCACTACGTTCACGGCACTAGCTCCAAAATCGACTACAGTGCCGACCTAAATTTAGTCCCCTTTTTGGTCGATACCTTAGAGTTCGTATTTGGTGCCTCCGAACTCGTAGAAGCCGGTTGGGACATCCGAACGTACATTGAACGAGGAACCACTATGTCGCATCCTTATGGTGCGTACTGGGCAAATTATCAAACTAACGTGACCACATTCAAAGCGCTTATGGCGAAAAGCCGGACGTGAGCGCAGATGCGTTAACTCTTCCATCACATTCAGCCAATACGTTCCCTATGACATGCTTGGCTAAACTGAACCGATAAATGTCGCTTCTGATTGAGAGTCTAATCTGCCAATGCACATTAATGCAACCGATCCGTATTGTTATTGTGTATGCGGACCCGCCTATATCTTTTGGCTTAAGCCAATTGGCATATTGTGTAGTGTCTGCGCGTATCAGTAGACTACGTCAAACGGATTTTACGTTGATCTTAGATTTGCACGGATGGGTAAGGAGGGAAGCGGCGGTTTTCGAAAAACAACTTCATGAGATGCGCGGAGTTTCTACCCATCTTGCGGCAGTGAAACCATTTCCGTTCTGCGAAAGTCTTGTTGATTTGATTTTATACGCGGTTATGCCCGGTTGGAGCAACAGTGTTTCTTGCGTTAAAGACGTTTCTCGTAATTGTTTGCATCTCGTCGTGTATTGCATGTACACACGTGACTGTATTGGGCGTTTCAGGTCCCGTCGAGCACCATTTTTTTGGTATCGCAATATTTCAACCGGACAAAAGTGCGCCTATTACTTACTTTCGCCAACAGGCGGTTGGGGCATCCGTAGGCGCTAAGAACATGACCGTAGGCTATCTGCGAGAGGAAGTATTTCAAATAAACAATCCATCCATGTGCGGTGCCGTTCTGGTCATAGATGATACACAGGATCAAAAATGGGCTCGCGAGCTGTTTTCAAAAACTTGGGGTACTGCCCCTCCATTCAATTTGGTTGACCTTAAGGAGAGTTCAAATGCGAAATAGTTTTTATGTTGTCATCATAGTGCCGGCATTAACCTTAGCGGGATGTCAAACGATTGATAACGCAGGCCTCGTCTATGGTTCGCGTACCGTTGGTGGAATTGACGTTTCTGGCGGTCCTCAGGGCAGTACGGGTGGAGCCAACTTCAGTTTTGGATACAAGAGAGAAGACGTTGCCTTCATCCCAGTAGCAGTTTGCGAAAAGAAGGACGGTAAAGGGTGCCAGAACATTGCTAAATTGATTGGCTCAAACGGTCAAATCGGGCCGTCGGCAACGCGTTCAGAAGACATTGCCGCCGTCAGCTCGATCATCGGTGAGAATGCAAGTACCGCTGAGGCCAAGGCCGATAAAATCGTGAAGAGGCTTGGCATGGAAACAACGGGTGGCGCTGTTGCGATTACGAAAGAAGTTATCGCAGACCCAAACGGTGAACCCGGCGAAAAAGCTAAGCGCGTAATTAAGGCACTTCAAGGTTTGGGATCGGATTCCTACTCGGTATTCGGCAGTTTCGAAGGGCGTGGTTTTGCCAGTGCATCATCTGTGGACGCCAGTGTTGGCAACCTATTTGCCACCGGGATCGCGGCTCAAAATCTATCGCGATACATTGGAACCGCGATGGCAAATCGGAGCTTCGCTTATTGCCTTGGCGAAGTTCGGCGAGCGCAAAACGTTAAGGATGACCAGCCGCTCTCCGAAACCCAAATGCGTCTGTGTCTAAACATATGACTATCGGAGAGCATCATCGTTAAGGAATCAGATGTGTGTTATTCACACATCGTTTCAACATAAATTCTGCGATGGACGGTGAAGTTCATCGACGATTGGATTGAACTGTTTGAGAAAACTGGCCGGGTAAGTTAATGTTAAAAACAAGCGCCCAACGGCGATGCTTTGGATTACAGCGTACCGGAACATAGGAGCCACGACATGGCACGCTACCCATTTGCGACGTGGTACCCGATCTCCGGCTCGTCCGGGCCACACGTTGGCGGACCGTTCAAGGTCGTCCATCACACTACCGAGGGCAGCACTGCGGAAGATGCGCTGAAAGCCTTCGCGCGGAACCGCTCGGATCCGCATTTCACGGTCGATGCGGCTCGTAACTTTCGACACATCGACCCCGCCGAAGGCGCGCGCGCCCTGCGTAATGCCCCTGGTGGTGTGCAGATCAATCGCGATTCGGCGGTGCAGACTGAACTCGCGGGATTCGCGCATCTGGCTAAGGACACGCACGCACTGACCAACCTGGCGCGCTTATGCCGCTGGATTGAAGTCACACACGCCGAGCCCAAGGTGTGGCCGTCAGGCCTGCCACGGCCGGCCAAAAATGGCCACGACCCAGGTGGCCACAACCGCGATGCGCCCACCTGGGACACCCAAAGCGGGCACTTCGGCCATTGCCATGTGCCAGAGAACACGCATTGGGATCCGGGCTACACTGAGCAAGAAGTGACTTTCATTTTGAGCGCGAGCTTTGACGAGCAAGGCCGGCTCGTCTCGCCAGCACTGGCTTCCGCAGCAGGTAAAGCGCCAGCAAGGTCTCGCCGCGGCAAAGCGCCTTCACGCGAACAACGTTCGACGATGCCCGATCACGGCATTGTGCCCACTGGCTTGTCGGCCTATATTCACAACCTCTCGCTGTCGAAAGTGCAGCAGTTGCCTGATGCGAAGAGCAGGCCTACACGGCGCCGCAGCGTATCACCCTCGGCGCGCAGGTCCGATGCAGCGGTCAATGTCGGCAGCTTGCTGTGCTTTGTCGATGGCGTATCTGTGCACGAGAAGCAAGATATCCTCTACTCGGTGCAACTCGCGCAGCACGGTGCCAGCGGTGCGTTCGATCGATTCACCGAAACGCAGGCCTGGTACGGGAAGTACGTCGAGATCCTCGAAAACCTTGGTTGGACCACCGAGCAGATGGCGTTTACCCGCTTCGACCAAAGCGGGGGTGAGTTCCGCATGGACCAGGCCGCATTAGCGATCATCACCGCGATCGCAACACAGAACCAGCTAGCAGCGCTGCAGGAGTCAGTTGCGGCGGTAACCAAGCTCGCCGAGGATGATAACTCAATCCGCTTGTTCGACTTTAATGCTGCGACGCAAGGCCGCGGCAACTTTCAGCTTGCCGCGCTGCAACGCAGCGCGAACGGGGCGCTTAGCATGGCGCTGGGCGCATTCTACTTTCGCAGCATCGATGAGCGGCGGCGCTTCTTGTTCTTTAAGTCGGGCGCGCAAGAAGTACACTTTTGGCCTGCGGCGCAGCGCATGACGCTCAACGCCGCATTCTACGAGCGCCGCCGCGACGAAGTTCTGGCGCGACTGGAGGCCGACGCACCTCAATACATCGCCGGGCTGAAGCTCGGCTCGCGCTAACAGGGCCACGATGTCTTCGGTTATCGTATGCAAGACGCGGCTGTTGACGGCGAGCCAGGCGGCCAATTCGATGCGGCGTGGCTTGGAGATTAATCCCGCCAACGCCATCGAACACGCTACGCTCGCAGCCAATGGTCGGCGCGGCGGCCAACGCCGCCTGGCCCTCGTGATCGCTCGGCGCTGGCCCCAAACCGGCGCGCAGCTCACCGTTCAGTTTTTGGACAACCCATCATTGGCGCTACGCAAACGCATCCTGCTGCATATGAACGCCTGGAGTGAGCGCGCTAACGTGCGTTTCGAAGAGACGCAGGAGTTGGGCATGGTGCGCATCGCGCGCATGGACCATCCCGAGGCGGACGCCGGCTTTTGGTCGTACGTCGGCACCGAGATTCTAGGTATTGAACCCGATCTGTCGACAATGAATCTCGAAGGCTTCACCATGCGCACGCCTGAGTCCGAGTTCCTGCGCGTAGTGCGCCACGAGGCGGGCCACACACTCGGCTTCGAGCACGAGCACATGCGAACCGAGTTGGTCAAGCGCATCGACCAACGCAAGGCCATCGCCTACTACCGCCGTAGTGACGGCTGGTCCCCCGAGGAAACACAGGAGCAGGTGCTTACGCCGCTGAGGGCGCAATCGCTCATGGCCACCACGGAGAGCGACCCACTGTCGATCATGTGCTACCAGATCCCGGCGGAGATCACGAAGGACGGCAAGGCGATTCCCGGAGGCACGGACATCAACGCCAAGGATCACGCGTTTGCGGCCAAAGTCTATCCGAAGGACGCGACGCACCGCGCGCCCGCGGCGCTGCAGCCCGCCTCGGCAGCTACACCGATGGCGCCCATTGCGCCAGCCCGCACCGATGCCGCGCTGGCCGACGACACGCTTCAGATCGTCATCCTTGACGGCTTCGACGCTGCCACCGGTGCGGCTGGATCGGCAAACGGCGAAGCGAGATTCGCACGGGTGTTCGCGAGCTACTGCGGCGCGCGCGTGATGCAGCCGATGCGCTTGCGCGCCGGCGATGCGCGCGGGCCCACTCGCTTTGGCACGATCATCAGCACGCACGAACGCATTAAGGCTTACACCAACCGCGAGCATGGCACGCTGCCGAGTGACGAGGAGATGATCGAGTTCGGCGAGGATCTGTTCGAAACGCTGTTCCAGGGTGAGGTGCGTCGCCTCTACGACGAAGCGCGCTCGCGCCAGCAAGGTCGCAAGCTTGACCTTGTGCTTACCTCGATGATCTCCTGGATTGCCGAGAAGCCCTGGGAGTTCGCCTATGATCGCACGCGCCGCAGCTTTCTCGCTACTGAGGAAGTGCACTTTGTGCGCAATGCGCTTGCTGCGGTGCCTGCAGAACGCATCCCGCGGCGGCGCGGGCCGCTGCGCATTCTCGTGGCCGCCGCGCAGCCGGTGGGCTTCGGCCACTTGTCGATCGCACAGGAAGAAGAGGTGATCCGACGCGGCTTCGACGTGCTCGTCGCCACGGGCCT
>JANNFT010000101.1:0-7798 GCA_031380185.1 Pseudomonadota bacterium | reverse complement strand
CAGCGCTCAGTATCGGACAAATCATGAAAATCTTCAATTATTATGTTAGCGCTTATGCGCCTGCGCGGGAATCCATGTTCAGTTCAGCGAAAGCATGATCGGTTCAAACCCAATTCGGCTGTTATCCTGCAGTGGCAGTTGGCCTTGATCACGCCAAATGGATTTCCGCTTTCGCGGGAATGACAGCGTGGTGGGGAGTGGGACGGTGGGAAGTTACACGGGCTGCGAAGATTGCGGCCGATCCGCGGGAAACAGCACTCGAAAACAGCTCCCACCACCTTCGCGCGCAACGCATTCAGCACGCCCGCCGTGCTTCTGCACGATTTGTTTCTCCAACAAGCAGGCATTGCTGAGATGCGACGAATGGGTAAAGTTTTGTAAAGCGTTGCGGTGAGAACTGAACCAAGCAATGCCACGAAAATCAGGATGTGCCGGGCTAAGAGGTAAGCGCAGAGCGGCTTTCAAGACATGTGCCGCCAGCAGCCAACAACGGCGCGGTTCGTGGCGGCACGACATTTAAGGTAGGTACGTTGCCGAACCGTCTTATGTTTAGGCTGATCTGTTTGGACAAACGGGCTCTAGCGCAGAGCCCGTCCCAGCTTAGCGCCCTACGCCATCAGCCATTGCTTGTACCAACTGATAGCGTTTCCGGACGAAACTGCGAATCCGTTGACGTAGGCGTCGAAGTGGCCGCCAGGCAAAATTACCAACCTTTTCGGCTCACGCGCGTTTTCGAACGCGTTGATTGCGATATCCGTAGGAGTAAGGACGTCGTTGTTCGCGACCATCATCAAGAATGGCGTCGGGGCGATCCGCGCGATGTAAGTCGCCGGGCTGTATTCGATGAATTTCTCGATTGACTCGACCGTCACGCGGTTCTCCCAGCGCGGCGCTTTGGTCTTGCCGGTTTCGGTAAACCATTTGTAGGAGTCGCTGGTATTGAGCACCGCGTTGTTGTCTTCCGCCACCACCGGAAGATAATTCACTTTGCCGGTCTTGAAACGTTCAATGCGATCGCTTTCTAAAAACTTGATCATGCCGGCGCCCGCTGCGCGCGGCACGATCGCCTGGAAATTAGTCCAACCGTCGACCAGCGGAACTTGGCAGGCCACGACTTTGATGCGTCGGTCGAGTGCGCCGAGGCAGATGACGTGGCCGCCGCTGTAGGAGGAACCGAACACGCCGATCTTGTCCGGGTTCACGTCCGCTTGCGTCTGCGCGAATGTGATGGCATTGCGGAAGTCTTCGATTTGCTCCCACGGGAAAATTTGTCCGCGCGGCTCGCCTTCGCTTTCGCCTTGAAAACGATAGTCGAACACGATCGCGACGAAGCCGGCGTTGGCGAACGCCTGGGCGTAGTCGGTGAAATACATTTCCTTCACCGCACTGAAACCGTGCGCCAGTACGATGCATGGACGCTTGTCGCCACTCTTCAAATCGGCCGGCACGAACTTAAGACCCTTACAGCGCAGTCCCTTACTCATGAATTCAATCGCTTGGCCGCCCTCTGCGGCATTCGCTGCGCCGATCAAACTCGTCGCGCCCGCGACGACTGCGGTTGCGGTAACGGCCTTGACAAAATCTCGGCGTGAAAATCCTTCGTTAGTTTGCTTCTCGTTCATTTGATCCTCCTGTGAATTAGTTTCGTTTGAAGTCTAAACATTGCGCGTCGCCCTTTACGCATTTACTCCGGAAGCACGCTGTTACCGGATGGTGAATTATAGGGGAAAGTTTTTCGTGCCGATTACAATTACGCCGCGAGATAACCACCATCCACGACGAGCTCGGTACCGGTAATGTACGACGCCTCATCGGAGGCGAGGAACAATATGGCGTATGCCGCTTCGTCGGCCGTGCCGGCACGGCCGAGCGGCACCGCGGCGAGCACTTTTTCGCGCAGCGCGGGATCGGCCGCAGTCACCGAGGTTAGCATCGGCGGCATCATGCCCGGATGAACCGAGTTGACGCGAATGCCGTCTTTGCCGTATTGCACGGCGGCGGATTTGGTCAGCACGCGAATTGCCGCCTTGGCCGCGTTGTAGCCCATGTGCACGAAGGCTTGGCCAACGAAACCGGAAATCGACGACAGATTCACGATCGACCCGCCGCCCGTCTTTTGCATTTCGGCGACGGCGTATTTCACGCCGAGAAAGGTTCCGCGCGAATTAACCGCCATCAGCCGGTCGAAATATTCCGTGCTCATGCGATCGGGGACGGCGCCGCTGATACCGGCGTTGTTGACCAGAACGTCAAGCCGGCCGTAGCGCGCGATGGTGGTGCGCATCGCCGCAATCCATTGCTGTTCGTCGGCCACGTCCAAGCGGATGAAGATGGCGCCGCCGCCGGCCGCCACGATCGACGTCGCCACCGCTTCGCCTTCAGGTTCGAGCACGTCGGCCACAATCACTTGCGCACCTTCACGCGCAAACAAGCGCGCAGCGCTCTCGCCCATGCCGTTCGCCGCACCGGTGATGAGGGCTACTTTATCTTTGAGTCGCATAATTTCTCCTGATTATTTGTACAATAAAACTGCTGCGCGCTCGTCGCGCCAGGACTCTTCATCCGGCGCGGTAATGGCCTCTAAATCGGTTGGTGTTGCTTCCGAATCATCGACCCAACGTCGCAACAACTCGCTACCGTTGATGAGGTCAATCGCGCGCCGCTCGTGTTCGTACTCGTAAGGAAAATCGCGCCATAGTTCGTAGTCCGGTTGCAGCCGGCGCAGCGCCTTAAACGCGAGTGCCTGAAGCCGCCACGGTTGAAATGTTTCGTGATCGTAAGCGTCATCGTCGACGTGGATCTGCACACCTGCGCACCGCTTACCGACGTGCTTGTGAAAGGTCGGCTCGAACCAACAGGGGCGCAGGCGGCAGCCCTGCAACCAGTGTGGCGCGAGCGTATGCATTTCGCTGAGTAGTTTCGCGACATCAATGTCCGGCGCGCCAAATAATTCCAGCGGCCGCGTGGTGCCGCGGCCTTCCGATAACGTCGTGCCTTCTAGCATCACCGTGCCGGCGTAACAACGTGCCATGGAAAGATTCGGCGCATTGGGGCTGGGATTGATCCAGGTTCGCTCGCCCAGTGGCCAGCCATAGCCCGGCGCCTCGTCGGGTTGCCATCCTTCCATAGTAATCACTCGACAATCGACATCGAGTTTTAAGGTATCGACGAACCAGTTCGCGAGCTCGCCCATGGTCAGGCCATGACGCATCGGCAGCGCGCCGGCGCCAACGAAACTCTCCCAGCCCGCGCGTAGGCGCAAACCTTCCACGGGCCGGCCGGCGGGGTTGGGGCGATCGAGTATCCACACGGATTTTTTTGTCTTCGCCGCTTCTTCCAACACGTAGCGCAACGTGGTGATGAAGGTGTAAATGCGGCAACCCAGGTCTTGCAAATCCACCAGCAGCACATCGAAGGTGTCCATCATCGCGGCCGTGGGTCGGCGCACTTTGCCATAGAGGCTGAACACCGGAATGCCGTGCGCCGGATCGTTGTCATCCGGCGACTCCACCATGTTGTCTTGCTTATCCCCGCGCAGGCCGTGCTGCGGACCGAAGGCTGCGGAAAGTTTGATGTCGGGCAAGGCCGCCAGCGCGTCGAGCGAGTGCGTTAAGTTGCGCGTTACCGAGGCCGGATGCGCAAGCAACGCCACGCGTCGCCGGGCGAGCGGTTTGCGCAGTGTGGCGTCATCGAGCAAACGTTCTAAGCCAAACTTCATTCGAGACTCTTTAAACGATTAAGCGTAAGCGCAAAACTGTCGGCATGGTGAAAATCTGGTTTGCCGCGCGGATGCGCCAGCGCCCAGTAGGATAAGCCGCCGTCGCTGTCTTCGATCACGGCGGACAATGCGAGGCGCAACTCGGCGCAATTTTTCAGATCAGAAAACACATTCAACTCAACGAATACATTTACCACCAAGTTATTTGCGCTGCGAGTTGTGGTGATGATCGGCGCCGTCGCTTCGATTGCCATCATCCCCTGCCTGTATGAATCGAATCTGTAAATTGCCCATTCGCCAGACGGCGCGAAGTTAAATTCCCAATAACGTTCATCCCCTGGCGCGGCGACGAACGCCTCGAAGCAGGTGTGTTGCCAAAGTCTGTCGACACGCCGTGGCGCGCATTCAGGAGGAATCTGCAATCTACCGATGTCGCCATTGAGGGCGAATTGAATCTCGAGTGCGTGCGTTGCCAGAACGCCGACTCGCGCGCCGATGCGATGCGCGTCCGAACAGGGCGCGGCAGGATGACAAATGAGATGAACGCTTTGCATGGGGCATTTTAGCGGTTCTGTGCAGTCAAGTTGGCGATGCCTGGAAAGCTTCATGGATACTGGTTCTAAGGCAATACCCACCGAGAGGGCGGACAACTTATCTGGCCAGAATGATCTGTAAGAACTTATAGATGCCTGAAGAGGCGCATGGATATTGCCTTCCAGGACATAGGGAGTCACGGTGATGAATTCGATATCGCCCGCGAAGGAACCAGCCGTCGTGCGCACGCGTTTGAAAGGCGCCGATCACTCCGCGCAATTTCGCGGTGAAGGCGAACAGCCCTCGAAGTCGAATTACCTATTCGGCAACGATCCGAAGAAATGGGTGAGTGGCGCGGCGCACTACGGGCGCGTGCGGCAAGCGGGTGTCTATCCAGGCATCGATCTGGTATATCACGGCGATAATTCCGAGCTTGAATAATACTTTGTCGTCGCGCCAGGCGCTGATCCGAAGCGCATTCGGAGGCGCTTTTCAGGCTAGTGAAATAACAGCGCGTCGCGAGTTTGCTACACTCGCTGGTGTCGTGCTTCATTCTGTTTGCGACTTATGCGTAATGAATGATAGATACACAAAATTTGGATGCCATGGCGGTGAAACGGTCTGAATAAATTACGATATTGGCTTGATAACAGGTTGTCATTCCCGCGAAGGCGGGAATCCATTTGGCCTTCGCTCAAAGTGCGGCAGTATGGATTCCCGCCTTTGGGGGAATGACATGGTAGGGTTAACGCGGATATAGTCGGAGAAAATGTAGCATTAACTACGAAGCACTACATTAGATTCATTATTGGGAAACAACATGGCAATCAAGAACATCGCAAAAGAGCGTCTCGTCGCGGGCGAATTATCGATCGGCATGGGCGTCAAAGCGGTGCGCGGCGTGGAGATCGCGCGCATCATGAAAACCGCCGGGTCCGATTGGCTGTACATCGCTATGGAACACGGGCCGACGTCGGTCGAAACCGCCTATGCCATCAGCGTCGCGGCGCTGGATGCGGGCATCGCGCCGATTGTCCGCGTGCCGCACGGTGAGTTGGCGCTGGCGACGCGATGCTTGGATGGTGGCGCGCTCGGCATCGTCATTCCTCATGTCGACACGGCAGACGAAGCGCGCGCGATGGTGGACGCATTTCGCTATCAACCGCTCGGCCATCGCTCCATCGCCGGCGGCTATCCGCAATTCGGTTTCGCACCCATGCCCGCCGCGCAAGTAACCAAAGAGATGAACGACGCGACTTTGGTCATCGCCATGATCGAAACGCCACGCGCTGTGGAGAACGCCGCTGAAATTGCCGCCGTGCCGGGAATCGATGTGCTGCTGATGGGCACCAACGACCTGTGCCTGGAGCTGGGCGTACCGGGAAAATTGGATGATGACCGCGTCGCCGCGGCCGTGAAGACTGTAGTTGCGGCATGCAAGCGCCACGGCAAATGGGCCGGGCTCGGCGGCGTTTACGCTAAGGATTTATTGAAGCGCTACATCGATATGGGGATGCGGTTTATTCTCGCGGGAAATGATTTACCGCTGCTGGTTGCGGCGGCGACCGCGCATGCTAATTTTGTGCGGAGTTGTTAGATTCAGCTAGTTGAGGTTGCGTAAAGCGCGAACTCATTGCTGTCGCGGGTGAGTAATTGCATCAGTTTAGGATGGACAAACAGCTTTTCTTTCGTTGTGGCAACCCCGGCCAGCACGCCTATTTCGACAAGCTGCTTTAGGTATTGCGATGCGGTTTGCCGTTTTGCGATGCCAGCGTCGGTCAGGCTGCTGATTCGGCAGTACGGTAATTCGAAGATCAGATTTACCAACTCATGACTGTAGATTTTCGGCAGTTTAGCGCGTACGTACTGGGTCGTGTGTTCCGATAATTTTCTGATCGTGGCAATTTTTTGCGTTGTCCAGATTGAAGTTTCTTCCACACCTTTAATAATATAAAGCAGCCAGGACTCCCACGCCTCTTCACGAGTTACGCTTAGCAACAAATTATAGTAGTTGGGCCTGTTCTGAATGATGTAACGGCTTAGATACAAAATCGGTAGGCTCAGTAAATTTTCCTGAATCAAGAATAGCGTATTCAGCACCCGGCCGGTTCGGCCGTTAACATCGGTGAATGGGTGAATCGCCTCGAATTGATAGTGGCCAATCGCCATGCGTATCAGCGGATCCAGCGCGGTTTCGTTGTGCAAAAAGCGCTCCCAATCCACCAACAAATCCCGCAACAATGATTCGCCTTCCGGCGGGGTATAGATGATCTCGCCGGTTGCTGTGTTTTTCAGCGCCGTGCCGGGTACGCGACGCACATTCATCTCGACTGCTTTTATGCGGGAGCAAATTTGCTCCGCCGTGCGAGTGGTGAGAGGGTACTGGCTTAGCGTTTTGAATCCTTCGAATACGGCATGACTGTATCGCAACGCTTCTTTGGTTGCGGGGTCCGCTTGCGCTTCGCTACGCATATGTTGAAACAGCTTGTCCGTGGTCGTAACAATATTCTCGATTTCCGAGCTAGCGCCCGCTTCAAGTAAAGGAAGTGTGTTGATAAGCACGCCTTGGTTGGGAATTAGTTCGGCCGCTTGCTTGAGTTCGGCCAATGCGGCGCGTGCGGTGATGCAGGCCTTCAAAATCGCGCGGGTCTCGATATCTGCCTTGGGCGGTAATGATGGCAGTTCGTTGTAAGGCCGGTCTGGCTTCCAGTTCTCAACACTCATGGTGACATTTTGCGTATTTATCGACACATTTCAAGTTTATGTCGATGGCATCGACACGTCAACAATATGTGTCGATGAAATCAGTATTTATCCACATGTGGAAATGTATAGAAAAGGCAGTTTTCTTACCATGTTGACGGCTATATGTTTAAAAGACGAGGATTTTTGATCATATTGCCCCAACTAAGGTCTACTACTGGAAAACACGCGCCCCGTGCTATTTCTTGGTTGGATCATCCGCTGGATTGGCGAAAGACGTTCCCGTCGGCCCGGTACCGGTGACGTAAACCACCGCTTCTTCGTCCTTGGTCATCGCAAAATGGTTCGCGCCGGGTGGCTCGGTGTAGAAATTGCCCACCGAAAGTTTCCTCAACTGCGACTCGTCGAAACTGTCACCGAATGCGAAGTAGAAACTTCCGGACGACGGTGCCGACGCGATCATCGGGGTGGGAATGGGGTTTGATGACGGTGTTTTTCGGCGGCTTGATCATCACGGTGTACAGGCCCGCTTGCTTTGGGCTGTCGGTGAGCATACGTAGCTGCGCCCGGTACGCCGGCAGTGCCGAGCTGACCGCCGGGCGGCGCGGACCGGCTCTCCTCCGGCGTGTAACGCAGTCGCGTCGCGTCGTCCGAATGGCTGGCGGTTACGCCGATCGCCAAGCACGCGCCGGCAACGAATACCGCGATTCTGTTCATGATGATGTTTCCTCCTGGCAATATTGAACGAAATTATTGGTAGTTATCGCGGCTACAAAATTAGAGTATGGTCCGAGCCGATTTGTTGTTACGGCTGTCTCAAAGCCATTTTCCGCTATTTTTGAT
>JANNFT010000388.1:0-8377 GCA_031380185.1 Pseudomonadota bacterium | reverse complement strand
TGCGCTTATCAATTTGGATCGGTTGTTGCCCCGGAAACCGCCGCGGCCAAATGGATCCCCGCCTTCGCGGGGATGACACATTGGGGTTAAGCTGAGTATCGTGACAGTAAAAGTAGCATTAACGGTGAAACACTACACTAGAACTTGCCAAAGGCAAATTTACGACCGATCCGAAGAATCATTCAGGCGAGGGGATTTTCTTTGCGTCGCGAATGTTTGACGACTTTCGGATTCTTTCCGGGGGTGTGTACTTTTCGCACCAGTTTGAGGAGAACGAAGACTGGATAATGCAGTCAGGTGACACTATGCCAGGGACTCTTATAAAAATGCGGCTTAACAACCATACGCCACGAACAACGAGGAAAATATTCGATAAATTTACAACCGACGATAATTACGGATTTACTAAGACGGTCGTTCCGGTGAAACTGACCCAGTACGGCGATGATAATCTTGTCTCTAGAACGCAGGCAAAACGCCTGCTCTCGAGAATCGATAGATTCGAAGTTGTAGTATTTGACTTTGCGGGTGTTACTTCCATCGGCCAAGCGTTCGCGGATGAAATTTTTCGCGTGTTCGCGAGGAAGCACCCTAATATCGAGATTGATTCAATCAATGCGGGGTCTGAGGTCAAAAGAATGATCTCGCGTGCGAGCACGCATGACGCGAGCTGACCGAAGCGTCACCCGTAGTCGAGGTTCGCAATTCAATGCTGTGAGGCGACAGATTTCGAAACAGCTTACCGCGTCCGTTGGAACCTAGCCGAACCTGAATTAATTTAAGACCATGTCAAGATCCGCATAGATATTGGCTCCTGGCAATGCATGGCCTAAACGCCGCTCTGCTACCGGGTGGCCTCGGGCCCGCTGATCTATATTCGGGTTTGCTGCGTACAAAAGCCCACACGGTGCATGTTTTCACGCTACCCCAAACACCGACGTGTTGCAGCCGCCCACGTTCTTGATTTGCGAGCGCGCGCTACGCCTGTACGAATGTCGTTACGCGCCGTCTTGTACGTTCGCGCAGCGAACACTCGCGTAACGCATCAGCGAGCTTTTCCAGATCTTCGATGCCGTACAAAATCACCGTCGCGAAGCTCGGGTCCGAGGAGCGCAAATGCAGCAGGCAATGGCCGACGAGGCGCATGCCCAAGGGTTTGTGCAAATCGAAATGATCGATTCGAAATACCTCGATGCTGTCTTTGGATTTGGAGAAGATGCCGTGCTCGATGCGCACGCGCTGCGACGTTATCTGGTAATGTGTATCGACGCTCTTGAGCCAATAGTAAATCCAGGCTAGACCGAGCGTGAGCACCACGGCAATCCATTGCCAGGCGCTGTAGATCACTGCGGGACGGCCGCTGAAGAGTGTCGCTTCCGCCGCCGTCTCGCTCGCAGTGGCGAAAGCGGCAAGATCGGTGTTGCAGAAGCGGCACTTGATGGCGGCGGCCTTGATTGTTTCCCCGCAAACGGGACAGGCCTTGCTGTCGTCAGTCATTGTGTATCTCCCCGATGCAGCGGCCGGACACACTCAGCGCCGGGCATTGGCCGACGCAGCGTTGCAGCCGCATGAATGTAGCGCGAAGTATGCGATAAAAAAAGTCGTTCGTCAGTAAAAATTGTGGGGAGATCGGGCGCCGGATATTTCGTTCATGTTAGTCGATCAACTATCGTCGCCGGGGCGCTAGATTGGGGTGAAGTATGAACCCCAACACTATGCGTCGCGTTATGACTGACACGTTGCCGCGGCCTTTCATTACGCGCCGACGGTGCTTCGCACGGCCGCGATCACCTGTTCGACCCGTTCCGATGTAATCCAATAATGCGTTACCGCGCGAAAACGCGGCCCACCGATTAGCAGAATATTCTTCGCCTTCATCGCCGCGACGAATTTTGCCGGATCGATGCGCTCGGGCGTGGAAAAGTGAACCATGTTGGTGCGCTGATAAACGGGATGAACGCTAATTCCAGAAATCCCGGCGAGGCCCAGTGCTAATTGTTCTGCATGGTCGTGGTCATCGCGCAATCGCGTGCGCATTTCCTGCAACGCGATTAATCCGGTCGCGGCGAGCACGCCTGCTTGGCGCATACCGCCGCCGAGCATTTTGCGTATGCGGCGCGCGCGGTCGATGAAATCTCGAGTGCCGAGTAATAACGATCCGGCCGGCGCGCAGAGTCCCTTGCTCAAACAAATCTGCACGGAATCCGCTTTTCGCACCAGTTCGATCGGTTCGACGTCGAGTGCGGCGGCGGCGTTGAATAAACGGGCGCCGTCGATGTGAAGTTTTAGGCCATGGCCATGCGCGAAATCGGTGACGCGATTTACGTAGTCTGCGGTAAGCGGCACACCGCCCATGCCGCCTTGAGTATTCTCCAGGCAGACCAGCTTGGTGAGCGGATGATGCACGTCGGCGCTGTTGCGAATGGCGGCGCCGATATCTTCCAACGTCATTTCGCCGTTCGGCTGCATCGCGACTTGATGCATGGTGATGCCGCCAAGCGCCGATGCCGCGCCGCCTTCCCAGCGGAAGATATGGCCTTCCTTGCCGACGATCAATTCCTCGCCGCGTTGGCAATGAGTGAGGCAGGCGATGACGTTGCCTTGCGTACCGCTGGCGACGAACAGGGCCGCTTCTTGGCCGAGCAAGTTAGCAGCATATTCTTGCAGCGCGTTGACCGTTGGGTCGTCGCCAAAGACGTCATCCCCGACGATCGCATTTGCCATTGCGCTGCGCATGGCGGGTGTGGGATGGGTGACGGTGTCAGAGCGTAAATCGATCACATCCAAGGCAAATTCTCCGAAAAATACAACTAAAGTTGTTCCGTGATATCGCGCAGAAATGCGCTGCAACGAACCGGATCGAACAGCGTCTCGCCGGAGATCATGAAGACATCTTCGGCGCGCTCACCAAGCGTATTGATTTTCGCCGTGTGCAGTTGAATGCCGTAGGTTACGAACACATAGGCAATGGCGTAGAGCAATCCAGGCCGGTCGCTGGTGACGATAGACAAGGTATGGTAACCGGCGCGCTCATCGAGCCGAAGCAAAACTTCTGGGGCAATCGGAAAATGTTTGATCTGGCGTGATACCCGCGAACGACCAGGAGGCGCGAGGATTTTATTTTTTGCCAGCGTATCTTTTAATTCGTATTCGATATAACTGAGAAGGTCGCGGTAGTGGCTATCTTTTTTCGCGCTATCCAATATGTAAAAACTATCGACCACGTAGCCGCGCAAGCTTGTGTAAATTTTTGCTTCAATGATATTAAAGCTGATCTGGCCAAAGAAACCACTGATGCGGGCGAACAGGGCTTCGCGATCGGGCGTGTAAATCATGACCTGTACACCTTCACCGACCGCGCTCAAGCGTGCTTTGACAATCGGCTCGTTCGACTCGATGCGACGGCCGATAGTACGAGCGTGCCAGGCAATTTCTTGCGCGTCATGACGGCGAAAATACGAAACGTCAAAATTATTCCAAAGTGCAAGGAGCTGTTCTTCCGGCAACGCATATTGGCGAATGATGCGCATCGCCTCGTCGCGTTTGAGCGCGGTTTCGGTTTCGGCGTTGTTCTGCGCGCCACCCAAATAGCGTTTGCTGAGTCGATACAAATCTTCGAGCAGCTTGCCCTTCCAGGCATTCCACACTTTGGGGCTGGTTCCGCGTATGTCGGCAACGGTGAGTAGGTATAGCGCGGTGAGGCGGCGCAAATTGCCGGCACGGCGCGCGAATTGTTCGATAATCTCGGGATCGCTGAGGTCCTGTTTCTGCGCCGTGGCAGACATCACTAAGTGACTTTCCACCAGCCAAACGACAAGATCGCAATCTTCCTGGCGCAAACCATGGTTTTTACAAAAACGTCTTGCATCCTCGGCGCCGAGCGTCGAATGATCGCCGCCGCGGCCTTTCGCAATATCATGAAATAAAGCCGCGAGGTAGAGGCTTTCAGGCCGTTCAAATTCCGCGATCAACTTGCTACAAAAAGGAAATTCATGTGTGAACATTGGCGCCGCAAATCGACGCACGTTACGCAACACTTTTAGGATGTGCTCGTCGACGGTAAAGACATGAAAAAGGTCATGTTGCATTTGGCCAACGATACGGCCAAACGCCGGAATATAACTGCCGAGCAAACCGTATTCATTCATTCGGCGCAGCACATAGGTGACACGTCGTGGCGCACGAAGGATGTCGATGAATTGCGCGCGATGTTGTAGATTGCGCCGAAACGCAGCATCGACGCATTTTCTGGCGCGCCATAATGCGCGTAATGTAGTCGGGCTCAGTCCGGTTAGTTCGGGATGTCGCTGCAATACGCGAAAAGTTTCAAATATGGTTTCCGGTTTGACTAGGTATAGGGTTTCGTCGCGCAGACGCAAAACGTCGCCACGTACTTGAAAATCAGGATTCTCGGAGAGATCGATCAACGGCGCCAGCGGAAAAATTCGACCGGAAATATTGTGTAACAGGATGGTATTGAGAAAGCTAACTGCCTTCGTTGTCTGATAGTAGCGCTGCATCAGGATTTCGCTGGCGCGCTTGTGGCCCTTGCTTTGATAACCCATTTGTTCGGCGAGCGCAGTTTGATAGTCGAACAGCAATCGATCTTCGCGCCGGTTCGCGAGATAGTGAAGGCGCACCCGCAGTTCTTTCAGAAAATGCTCGTGACGTCTGATCTGGCGCGCTTCGTGGCGGGTGATGAGGTCGGCGTCTGCCAGGGCGTTCCAGTTTTCACCTTGTTGGGCAGAATTGGCGAGCCACAGAATATTTTGTAAATCGCGCAGGCCGCCGGGACTTTCCTTGAGGTTGGGCTCAAGGCTGTAACTCGTTTCATTAAAACGCAGATGGCGCCTGCGTTGTTCCTCGCGCTTAGCGCTGTAAAAGTTTTGCGTATTGTGGATGGCCGCGAGGCGCGTGCTCAGAACGCGAAAGGTAGCATGATTGCCGGCGAGCAATCGCGCTTCACGTAAGGTCGTCTGAACGGTGATATCGGCGGCGCTTTCAGACACGCATTCCTCAACGGTGCGAACGCTGTGACCAACTTCCAGGCCGACATCCCAGAGGGTCCCGATGAGCTGTTCGATGGTTTCCTGCGGTTGTAGCTGCTGCCCGGACAAAATCAACAGATCGATATCCGAGAACGGAAATAGTTCACCACGACCATAACCACCCACGGCGATCAATGCACAATCGGGGGCGACGCCGGTGGCTTGCCAAATCGCTTGCAAAACCTGATCGACCAGGCGGCAGTGTCCGGCCAATAATGCGCGCACGTCGCCTGTTTCGCCAAACGCGTCTTTTAGGGCGGTGCGTTCGGATTTCAGTTGATCTCGCCGGGCGAGCGGCAATCGCTGCATATTCGTCAGTGCAGCGACCGTGGTATTTGACATGGCGCCGGGTTATGCGGGCATCGCGGGAGCGCCGCCGGAAGTAGTCAACACCTCAAAGCCCGTCCCGGTGACCAACACCGTATGCTCCCATTGCGCCGATAAACTGTGATCGGCTGTGACGATGGTCCAACCGTCGGCCATTTGACGTATTTCGCGCCGTCCGGCGTTGATCATCGGTTCGACGGTGAATGTCATGCCGGTAATGAGTTTCATACCGGTTCCCGGTTTGCCGTAATGCAAGATTTGCGGCTCTTCGTGGAATTTACTGCCAATGCCGTGACCGCAGAATTCGCGCACCACGCTGAAGCCATTACGCTCGGCGTGGCTTTGGATGGCGTGACCGATATCGCCCAAGCATGCGCCGGGTTTAACCGACTTAATTCCACGCCACATGCAATCATAGGTGATACTGCTCAAGCGTCGCGCCGCTATGGACGGCTCGCCAACGAAGTACATCCGGCTGGTGTCGCCGTGGTAGGTTTCTTTGATGACGGTGACGTCGATATTGACGATGTCGCCATTTTTTAAGACCTTATCTCCCGGCACACCGTGGCACACCTGATGATTCACCGAAGTGCAAATGGATTTCGGATAGGGATTGTGGCCGGGCGGCGCATAGTTGAGCGGCGCCGGAACGGTGTGCTGTACGTTCACCATGTATTCGTGGCAGAGCCGATCTAGCTCACCCGTCGAAACGCCGGGCTTGACGAACGCTGTGATGTAGTCGAGCACTTCAGCCGCAAGGCGTCCGGCGACGCGCATTTTCTCGATTTGTTCAGGCGACTTCGGTGTGATCGACATGAGTTACTTTTTCGGGCTTTGACGAATCGAGCATTATATCAAGCGCCGCTTTGTGCTTACGCGGTGGGCAATCGATAGTCTTTAAAGTCTTCGCGTAATTTTGTTTTGAGTAACTTGCCGGTTGCCGTGTGCGGCAACTGATCAACGAAGGTGACGTCATCCGGCATCCACCATTTCGCGATCTTGCCGTCGAAAAATTTCAATAGTTCTTCTTTGGTGACATTGGCGCCCGCTTTCCTGACCACGATTAGCAAGGGACGCTCGTCCCATTTCGGGTGATGAATCCCGATCACGGCTGCTTCGGCGACGTCAGGGTGGGCGACGGCAAGATTCTCCAAATCGATCGAGCTGATCCATTCGCCACCGGATTTGATGACATCCTTCGAACGGTCGGTAATTTGCATATAGCCATCGGGATCGATGGTTGCGACGTCACCGGTGGGGAACCAGCCATCCGCAGTGAGAGGATTGCCGCCTTCACTTTTGAAATATTCACCGATAATCCACGGGCCGCGCACCAGCAGATCGCCGAAGGCATTGCCGTCATGCGGCAGATCCTTGCCATCGGCGCCGACGATTTTCATTTCGACGCCGAAAATCGCACGTCCTTGTTTCTGCTGGATGGCAAAGCGTTCCGCGTCGTTTAATTTGGAATGTTTTTCTTTGAAGGTGTTGAGTGTTCCCAACGGGCTCAGCTCGGTCATGCCCCAAGCGTGAAGAACACGAACACCGAAATCGTCTTGGAACGTTTTGATCATCGCCGGCGGGCAGGCGGAACCGCCGATAACGGTGCGATTCATCGTCGAAAATTTTAGATTATTTTGTTTGACGTAGTTCAACAATCCCAGCCATACCGTCGGGACCCCTGCCGACATGGTCACGCCTTCGGTCTCGAACAATTCATAAAGGCTGGCGCCATCGAGGCCGGCGCCGGGGAAAACAATCTTGGCGCCGACCATGGCGCAGGCGTATGGCGTGCCCCACGCGTTGACGTGGAACATTGGCACGACTGGCAGAATCACGTCGCGAGCCGAGAGGCTCATGACGTCCGGCAATGCGATGGCGTACGAGTGCAGAATCGTTGTGCGGTGGCTGTAGAGCACCCCCTTGGGATTGCCGGTGGTGCCCGAGGTGTAACACAACGACGACGCCGTGTTCTCGTCAAGGACCGGCCATTCGTAGTCGTCGGATACTGCATGCAGCAGTTCTTCGTAGCACAGCACGCCAGCGGTTTTCATCGCGGGCATGTGTTCGCGATCGGTCATTGCCACCCAGCCCTTGACGTTCTTGCAATGGGGTGCAATGCCATCGACCAATGGCGCGAAGGTGATGTCAAAAAATACATATTGATCGTCGGCATGATTGACGATGTAGGCAATTTGCTCAGGGAATAGGCGCGGGTTTATGGTGTGCAACACCGCGCCCATGCCGGAGGCCGCGAAGTATGTTTCAAAGTGGCGAAAACCATTCCATGCGAGTGTGCCAACGCGATCGCCTGGCTCGATTCCGAGCTTGATTAGCGCATTCCCTAATTGCCGCGAACGTTTGTGCGCGTCGAGGTATGTATAGCGATGAATGCCGCCTTCGGTTAATCGCGAAACGATTTCCCTATCGCCGTGATGATCCGATGCGTGACGGATTAGCGAGGAAATCAATAGTGGCATGTTCATCATAAGGCCGTGCATGGAATTCTCCTGAATAATGTTAGGCGTGAAGTTGCTAAAAATTATAACGCAGGCCGGCCATTTTTTAGTCTTACGCTTGCCTATTCAAATTACGTGTGTATAATCGCGCCTCTTGCTTGAGTTCTGCCGCTCTCGATTGATGTTTTTTTATTCGAGAGAACGCCGATGGATAGCGAGGCCGCGAAGTAAAAAGTAACAGGGATTGTTGACACGAAATTGAAATCTTTGTTATAGTTGCGGTCTTGCTTGATCAGACGCGGGGTGGAGCAGCCTGGTAGCTCGTCGGGCTCATAACCCGAAGGTCGTAGGTTCAAATCCTACCTCCGCAACCAAATTCAAAAAACGTTTCGCTGGATTTGTGTAGTCTATTGTTCTTTAAAAACTTACAGCCGATAAGTGTGGGCGCTTAGTTTGGATTCAAAGTAATTGAACTAAGTGCTTACATAGAAGTTAATCTCCGGATTGACTTTGAGTGAGCATCGCAGAAATGCGATTTAAGCA
>JANNFT010000380.1:0-3502 GCA_031380185.1 Pseudomonadota bacterium | reverse complement strand
ATATCGGTCAAGGTGGTTACATCTTGTCGGACGCGAAAAACCGCCAGCCGAAAGCCATCTTGATCGCCACGGGCTCGGAAGTGCAACTCGCCATGGGCGCGCAGAAAGCGCTTGCCGAATCGGGCGTTTACGTGCGCGTGGTGTCCATGCCTTGCGCGGAGGTGTTCGATCGGCAAGAATCAATGTATAAGGAATATATTTTGCCGCGCGCCGTGCCGCGCGTCGCGATTGAGGCCGGTGTGACCGATTACTGGCGCAAATATGTCGGGTTGGAGGGCGCGGTGGTCGGCATCGACCGTTTCGGCGAATCAGCCCCCGCGGGCGAGTTGTTTAAATTTTTTGGCTTCACGGTCGACAATGTGGTCAAGACCGCGCAAGCTATCATCCAATAAAGATATCTGGAGACAACGATGGCAATCAAGGTGGCAATTAATGGTTATGGCCGCATCGGCCGCAACATCCTGCGCGCGTTATATGAGGCCAAGCGCACCAGCGAATTGCAAATCGTCGCAATCAACGATCTCGGCAATGCCGAAACCAACGCGCATTTAACGCGCTACGACACGACGCATGGCCCGTTTCAAGGAACGGTCGCGGTGGATGGCGATCACATGGTCGTAAACGGCGACAAGATCAAGGTTTACGCCGTGCGCAATCCGGCCGAGATTCCTTGGGGCGCACACGATGTCAATGTCGTGCTCGAATGCACGGGACTGTTTAACAGCAAAGAAAAAGCGTCGGCGCACATTCGTGGCGGCGCAAAAAAAGTGATCCTCTCCGCGCCCGGTGGCAAAGACGTCGATGCCACCATAGTCTACGGCGTGAACCACAAAACGCTGAAAGCCGGCGACACGGTGATTTCTAACGCGTCGTGCACTACCAATTGCCTCGCGCCAATGGCAAAAGTTCTGCACGAAAAAGTCGGTATCGTGAACGGCTTGATGACTACGATTCACGCCTACACCAATGATCAAGTATTGACCGACGTCTATCACGAAGACTTACGCCGCGCCCGATCGGCAACACAATCGATGATTCCCACCAAGACCGGCGCCGCCGCTGCCGTAGGCCTGGTATTGCCGGAATTAAATGGCCGGCTCGACGGTTACGCCATGCGCGTGCCGACCATCAACGTCTCGGTGGTCGATTTGTCATTCATCGCCGCGCGTGACACGACGGTCGAAGAAATTAACGCCGCGATCAAAGAAGAGTCCGAAAAACCCGAGTGGAAAGGCGTGTTGGGTTACAACACCGCGCCGCTGGTTTCGGTAGATTTCAATCACGATTCGCGCTCATCCGTATTCGATGCCACGCTCACCAAGGTGTCCGGACGCCTCGTAAAAGCGTCGAGCTGGTACGACAACGAATGGGGCTTCAGCAATCGGATGTTGGATACAACGCTTGCGTTGGTGAATGCCAAGTAAAGCAGTGACGGGTGAAAGATTAACGCCAGTGCTGGTCCTTTTCACTTTTCATTGCCCACCTTTCACTCGTCACTTTTCTCTCGGAATTAAACATGGCTAAGCTACTTAAACTCGCGGACCTAAACCTAACGGGCAAGCGCGTCTTCATACGCGCGGATCTCAACGTGCCGCAGGACGACGCTGGCAATATCACTGACGACACGCGTATTCGTGCTTCGGTGGCTGGCATCAAACTCGCGCTCGAAAAAGGCGCGGCCGTGATGGTGACATCCCATCTTGGCCGCCCGACGGAGGGCGAGCTCAAACCTGAAGATTCCCTCGCGCCGGTGGCAAAACGCCTGAGTGAATTGCTCGGGAAACCGGTGCCGCTGAAGCAAAATTGGGTCGATGGCGTCGACGTCAAACCCGGCGAAGTAGTGATGCTGGAAAACTGCCGCGTCAACGCCGGCGAAAAGAAAAACGATGAGGTGTTGGCGCGAAAGATTGCGAAGCTCTGCGACATTTACGCCAATGACGCCTTTGGCTCTGCCCATCGCGCCGAAGCGACCACGCATGGCATCGCCAAGTACGCGCCGATTGCCTGCGCCGGGCCGTTGATGGCGGCGGAGCTGGATGCGCTTGCTAAAGCGCTCACCAATCCGGTACGGCCGTTGCTTGCAATTGTCGGCGGTTCGAAAGTTTCGACTAAGCTAACCGTGCTTAATGCGTTATTGGAAAAAGTCGATCAACTCATTGTTGGTGGCGGTATCGCCAACACCTTCATGTTGGCCGCCGGTTTGAAAATCGGCAAGTCGCTCGTCGAAAAAGATCTCGTGCAGCAAGCGAAGGACATCATCGCCGCCGCGAAAGCAAAGGGCTTCGAGGTGCCGATTCCGGTCGACGTCGTGACTGGCAAAGAATTTTCCGCGACGGCCGAGCCAACGGTGAAAGACGTCGAGGAAATCGAGGACGACGATATGATTTTCGACGTCGGCCCGATGACCGTGCGCAACTACATGGACATCGTGCGTAAAGCGGGCGCCATCGTTTGGAATGGTCCCTTGGGCGTTTTTGAGTTCGAGCAATTCGGCAAGGGCACGGAATCCTTGGCGATGTCGATCGCCGGATCGCCGGCGTTTTCTATTGCCGGAGGCGGCGATACCGTTGCCGCCATAGCGAAGTACGGTGTGACCAATCAGATTTCGTATATCTCGACAGCGGGTGGCGCGTTCCTCGAATTTCTCGAAGGCAAGAAATTGCCGGCGGTTGCGATTCTAGAGGAACGTGCTGCGTCGTAGGGTGCGCCATGCGTACAGTGAATTTAACGGACTCGTGCGCAGGGCGCACGGAGTAAATTGATGTTACGCAAGACCAAAATCGTCGCGACGTTAGGCCCGGCCTCGAGCGACCCAGCCACGCTGACACGCATGATCGAGGCCGGTGTCGACGTGGTGCGAATGAATTTCTCCCACGGCGCGGCAAGCGAACATGCAGCGCGAATCGCGAGCGTCAAGTCCATCGCACGAAGTCTTGGCCGCACCGTCGGCATCCTCGTCGACTTGCAAGGTCCGAAGATCCGCATCGGCAAATTCAAGGACGGCAAGATCACACTGCAGGTCGGCGACAAATTTATTCTCGACGCGAAGTGTAGCATCGGCAATAGCGATCGCGTCGGACTGGATTACAAAGAATTACCGCAGGATGTCGTTCCCGATGACATTCTGCTGCTGGACGATGGCCGCATCGAATTCCATGTCACAGCGGTAAAGGGCGATCAAGTTCATTGTGTCGTGATTCGCGGCGGCGTGTTGTCGAATAACAAAGGCATCAATCGCAAAGGCGGCGGGCTGACCGCGCCGGCGTTGACGGAAAAAGACATCGCTGATATTCAAACAGCGGCTGAGTTGCAATGTGATTTTCTCGCGGTGTCGTTCCCCCGTTCCGGCGCCGATATGTGGCGCGCCCGCAATTTGCTGCGAGAAGCGGGCGGAAAAGCCATGCTAATCGCCAAGATCGAGCGCGCCGAAGCGATCGAAGCGTTGGATGAAATTCTCGATGCCAGCGACGCCATTATGGTGGCGCGCGGCGATCTCGCCGTC
>JANNFT010000371.1:0-1537 GCA_031380185.1 Pseudomonadota bacterium | reverse complement strand
CGGCGGTCACCATGTTCTCGATCGCGGTAATTTGACCGGCGTTGTCGCCGTCGATCTTTCCAGCGGCGGACATTAATTTTGCGCCATTGGCTTTAGCGGCTTTAGCGGCGCCTTCCTTCATTTTGACGAAAAACGGATTCGTTTCGGTTTTGGTGATGAGGCCGATAATCGGCTCGGCGCAATAGGCCGATGCGGTGAATCCCGCGAGTAAGGTTAGGGCAAATAGTTGCTTGGCTTGCATTGAAGTCTCCTTCCTGATGAGTGAAAATTAGCGAGGTCGTCGCTGTAAATATTTTTCAGCGCGGGTCTGGCACGCCCGGCTTTGTCGCGCACTATATGACATTTTTTTGACTAAATCAATTGCATTTATTTAATTTAATTTTTGCTATGATGACCAAATTATTGCCACGTCAGATTCCGATTCTAATGCCTTGCCGGCGCCGGTATGGCTATTGGTTCGTGGCGAGGCGCCATTCGAACGCCGCATGCTCTTTACCTTTACAGGCATCGAGTGATCGGAAAATAATCTGGAGTGGGTAACTTGTTGGTTATCGCGGGCGAAGCCCTTATTGATTTCATCGCGGCGCCAGACGGCAGCTATCGTCCCGTTGCCGGTGGCGCGCCTTACAATTTTGCCCGCGCCTTAGCGCTGCAAGGCGTCGCCGTGGGCTATGCCAATCCAATTTCGAAAGACAATTTTGGAGTGTTGTTGCGTTCATCGCTGCTTTCTGCCGGAGCGCAATCGCTCGGCCCAACACTGCCGCAGCCGACGTCACTGGCGCTAGTCAGCAAATCCGCGGACGGTCAACCAAGCTATCAGTTTTATCGCGACGGCGTCGCCGATCGTGCGCTCACGTTACAGCAATTGATCGCACATTTCGACGCAACCACAGTGGGATTTCATAGTGGCGGATTGGCCCTCGTCCCGCCCGATCACCAGACGATTATTGCCGCTCAACACAGCGCGCGGAGCCGGGGCATCCTTTGCACGCTGGACGTCAACATGCGCATGCAAGTCGCAAACAGCATGGGCGTGTTGCCCGGCGCCTATCGCGATGCCGCGCGCGCCGCAATCAGCAGCGCGGACATGGTCAAAGTCAGCGACGAAGATTTGCGACACTTAGGTTTTAACGAGGCGCCGAACGATGCCGCGCGAACACTGTTAGATGAAACCTGCAAGCTTATAATCGTGACCATAGGCGCCAGCGGCGCGTGGGCACTGAGCGCCGCGGATGAAATTTTTCAGCCGGCCGATATTGTTACGGTTGTCGATACAGTCGGCGCCGGCGATTGTTTTTTTGCCGGGTTCGTCGCATCGCTAGTTCGTGACAAATCGCTCCAAACATTGTGCTCACGAGCGCCAACGCGACGGGTCGTCGAACGCGCGCTACAACACGCAAGTCGCTGCGCAGCTATCAATATCACCCGGGAGGGCTGTCAACCGCCGACTTGGGCGGAGGCGTCGGCGACTGCCCCAGACTAGAATGGGGATGACGGAACGGCGTGTTCCGTGCCAAACCAGCATTAGCGCCGAATG
>JANNFT010000362.1:0-5792 GCA_031380185.1 Pseudomonadota bacterium | reverse complement strand
GTCTGAATATTTTCCTCGACGGTCAAGGTCGGAAATATCATTCGGCCTTGCGGAACGTAGCCCAGGCCGCCCGCTACCCGTTGATAGCATTCCGCATTAGTCAAATCCGTAGCGTCGACTACGATGGAACCGGCGCGCGCCGGGAGTATTCCGATCAGGGCCTTAAACAAGGTCGTCTTACCCATGCCGTTGCGTCCCATGATGGCGACGGTCTCATTTTTTTCGGCGACGAAGCTAATTTCTCGTATTGCCTCGCTCTGTCCGTAATTAACTTTCAATGCGTTGACTTGTAGCATTGCCGTGCGCCTAATGTCCTAAATACACATCAATAACGCGCGGGTCCGCTTGCACTTTGTCCATGCTTCCTTCCGCTAGGACTTTGCCTTGATGCAACACCGTGACCTTATCCGCGATCTTGCGCACGAATTCCATATCATGCTCGATCACGATCATCGAACGATCTCGACCGATGCGATTCAGTAAATCCGCCGTCAGTTCCCGTTCCCGCGCACTCATGCCGGCGATCGGTTCGTCGAGCATTAACAATTCCGGATCTTGCATTAGCAACATGCCTATTTCCAGCCATTGCTTTTGTCCATGACTCAATAGTCCCGCTTCCAGTTGCAGTTCCTCTTGCAGACTGATCTCCGTCGCAATTTCATGCACGCGCGCAACCACGTCATCTGTACGCTCGAACATTAAGCACCCGAATACGCCACGACCGGTGGGAAACGATAGTTCCAAATTCTGGAACACCGAAAGATTTTCATAGATAGACGGCGTCTGAAACTTGCGTCCTACGCCGGCGCGTACGATGGCATGCTCAGACATTTTCGTCAGTTCCAAATCCTTGAATTGGACACTGCCTTTGGTTGCCTTGGTCTTACCGCATATTAAGTCCAATACCGTCGTTTTTCCGGCGCCGTTGGGGCCGATCACGACGCGCAGTTCGTTTTCTTCCACGTATAAATTTAGATCATCGACTGCTTTAAAGCCGTCGAAGGATACGGTCAATCCTTCGACCGCTAAGATAAGTTTGGACGCAGGCACGGCTGGTTGATTTCCAAGAGTTAAATGCCTTGCGGCTTAGTTGCCGGCAAAGAATCGTGATTCGTTTTGAGGTCGGGTTCGTTTGAATTCGCGCCTCGCTGCCACCCATCACTCGGCGCCGCCTGTGTTGTCCGCGTTGCTGTCCGAGATTTCCGTCGATTGATCCATGTTCCGACCAACCCCGCCAAACCGTTGGGGAACACCAAGACGACGGCAATGAACAGTCCGGCCATCAAAAATAACCAAAGATCGGGGAAGCTCTCGGAGAAAAAAGTTTTGCCGAAATTGACCAAGAGCGTGCCGTAAACGGCGCCTTCCAGTGACATCCGCCCGCCCACTGCGGCGAATATCACCATTTCGATCGACGGCACGATGCCCACGAAAGACGGCGACATGAAACCGACCTGTAATGTAAACATCGCGCCGCCTATGGCGGACAACATCGCCGCCAAGCAAAACACGAAAATCTTGAAGTTGGCGACGTCGTAACCGGAAAATCGCACGCGATCTTCTTTATCGCGCATGGCCAGCAACAGCAAACCGAGTTTGCTGGATATGATCCAGCGGCAAGAGAGAATGGCTAATATGATCAGCGCGACGTTCACAAAATAAAGGATATATTTTGCGTTGTCGGTGCGGATGTCCCAGCCATGCAAGGTTTTCAGATCCGTTATGCCGTTCACGCCGCCGGTGTAACCTTGCTGACCGATAATCAGCACCGAAAGAATCAATGCGATCGCCTGAGTAATGATGGCGAAATACACGCCACCGACACGGCGCTTGAACATTGCCACGCCGATGATGAACGCCAACAAAGTCGGCACCGCCAACATCGCGAAGACGCTGAAAGTGAAACTGTGGAACGGCTGCCACAGCAAAGGTAGCGCGGTGATTTGATTCCAATCCATGAAATCCGGGATCCCCGGTGTCGATTGAATTTTTGTGGTGATCGGATCCGAGGCTTCCAGTTTCAAAAACATCGCGATGCAGTAGCCACCCAGCCCGAAAAACACCCCTTGGCCGAGACTGAGTATGCCGCCATAGCCCCACAGCATAACCAAGCCGATGGCGATAAACGCGTAGCTCAAATACTTACCGATCAGGTTAAGACGGAAGATGTCGAAAAACAACGGAAACACGACGATCAATACCGCGGCGAGGATCGCTAAACTGATCATCCCTTGTTTGCCGCCTGTCGCAGTTCGAAATATCGTACGCATAATCTATCGCCTGCTTGTTGTTATCGACGAATCTTGCTGACAAACAGACCCTGGGGTCGCAACATCAACACCGTCACGACGAATAGCAAGGTCAGTACTTTTGCCATCGAACCCGTCAAAAAGAACTCCGTGATCGATTGTGTCTGGGCGATGCCGAAGGCGGATGCTATCGTGCCTAACAGACTCGCCGCACCGCCGAACGTCACTACTAGAAATGCATCGACGATATACAAGGAGCCGCTGGTCGGTCCGGTCGAACCAATGGTAGTGAACGCCGCGCCGGCAATACCCGCGATACCACAGCCAATCGCGAACGTCAGGCGATCGACCTTCTTCGTGTTAATGCCAATTGCGTTGCTCATCGTGCGGTTTGCGACGGTGGCGCGCACGCGCAAACCCCAGCGGGAGCGGTACAGCATTAGAAACACGATGCCGGTCACCAGCACGGTTAACCCCATCACAAATAATCCGTTGATAGGAATATCAATCGATTCGCTTGGCTTTACCGATCCCATCAACCAGTCGGGAAGCGTAGCGCTGACTTCCTTTGCGCCGAACAACGAGCGAAAGGTTTGTTGCATGCCCAAGCTCAATCCCCAGGTTGCAAGAAGCGTATCGAGCGGACGTTGATAAAGATGGCGAATGAGCAGGAACTCCGCTGCGTAGCCCACAATAAACGCAATGAAAAAGGCAACGAGGATTGCGATGGGAAAATAGTAAGGCTGAGAACTTGGCAGATAGATGGCGGCTAAATGCGAGCAGCCGTAAATAGTATAGGCGCCGATCGTCATGAACTCACCGTGCGCCATGTTGATGACGCCCATCTGTCCGAAGATAATCGCGAGGCCGAGCGCCATCAGCAACAACACGCTGAACAGGCTAAGGCCGGCAAACCCTTGCATCGCGACGATGCCGCCAATTTCGGCTGGTGTCATGCTTGTTTCCCGTTTTTGTATGCGAATGTCTTAGCCAAAAAAAGGTGGGGCGAGCCAGGAGGAGGAATCGCTCGCCCCACACCACACACTCTATTGATAGCCTTTCGGGAAAGGATTGGGCTCAATTAGTTCGGATTCATATAACACTTTGTACTGGCCATTCTCCAATGCTTGACCAATACGCAGCTTGCTCCAAAGATGATGGTTGTCATGCAGTTTGACGTAACCTTCCGGCGCCGTCTTCAGCTCGATGCCCGGTGAGGCAGCGGCGACCTTGTCGATATCGAAACTGCCGGCCTTTTCCACCGTCGCCTTCCAAAGCCAGGGCCCAAGATAAGCAGCCTGGGTCACGTCGCCGATGACCGCATCTTTGCCCCATCTCGCCTTGAACGCCTGAACGAACTTCTTGTTGTTAGGATTATCAAGACTTTGGAAATACTTCATCGCAGCGTAAAACCCTTTAACGTTTTCGCCTCCGATGCCAAGAATCTCATCTTCGGTTACGGAAATCGTCAGCAAAGTTTGTTTCTCTGCCGTGACGCCGGCGGCCTTCAGTTGTTTATAAAATGCAACATTGCTGCCACCGACAACAATGGCGTAAATGACGTCCGGCTTTTGCAGCTTGATCTTGTTGATCAGCGAGTTGAATTGCGTGTGCCCTAGAGGGTAATATTCCTCGCCGACCACTTTTAGCTTCAGCACATTCTCAATGTGTTTACGCGCGATCTTGTTCGAGGTTCGTGGCCAAATGTAGTCCGATCCGATCAAGAAAAATGTCTTCGCTTTCTTTTCTTTCACCACCCAGTCCAGACCGGCGAGAATTTGCTGCGTCGCCTCCTGGCCGGTGTAGATCACGTTCTTCGATTGCTCGAGGCCTTCATAAAACGTCGGGTAATACAGCATGCCATTTTCTTTTTCGAAGATCGGCAACACCGCTTTACGCGACGCCGAAGTCCAGCAACCGAACACAGCCGCTACTTTGTCGTTCACCAACAGTTTCTTCGATTTCTCGGCGAAGGTCGGCCAATCGCTGGCGCCGTCTTCATAGATCACTTTGATCTTGCGCCCAAGCACGCCACCCATTGCGTTGATTTGCTCGATCGCCAACGTTTCCGCTTGAATGGATCCTGTTTCGCTGATTGCCATTGTGCCGGTCTTCGAATGCAAATCACCCACGGTGACTTCCGTATCGGTCACCGCTAAACCGCTCGTATTTACTTTCGCTGTCGGAAAATCCGCACCGAATGCAAAGCTCGCCTGCAATGCCACTGCTGCGAACACACTACAGGCAACAAATTTTCTGACCAGCTGCTTATGTGTTACGCCACGCAACTTATTGACCATTTCTTATTTCCTTTCGATAGAGAATTCGAGTAATAGGAGTAGCTATTCGTTATACGAACCGGTCAACGTACCCACTGACTGTCTATGGCAAAAGCTATGCCACATCGTAGCGATTGGTGAATAGCGCGGAAAATCGTCGAGGGCTAGTCCACCTCAGTCGAGAACTAGATTTTGAAATTCAGAGAGTTACCAGGTTGAGCGCGACCGCGGTATTTCAAAAGCTTGTTTGAATTACCGATATATTTGCAATTCAAACGAGAAATATATCTGTCACATAACCGGTGACGAGGCACTAAATAGATTCGGGTTCGCTCCGCGATGAAGCGCTTTCTACTAACCTTCGATTACGCGGTAGGATCCTCGTGAAAGTCTTGACCTTGATCGGATTCCTTTGTGGCTATAACGATTGGCCTATCGATCCAAGGCGTAGACTGGTGTATTCTCTAAGACAGAAAGCGGCAATCGGCGTTTGTGGGTCCGCCTTATCATCCATGTAGCGCTGCTGCGCGAGGCGATGCTCTCCTCTCCTCGCGCTTATGCAATCAAAGCCGTTAGAAGTGCTTCGGACAAAGGACGGTCAATGCTTTCAAAGCCTGCGAGCCGTAGAACAGACGCTACCCTAGACTGGAAAAAAACGCCCGGAAAGTGGCCTGACTGGCCATGGGGTTTGTGGCTTTCCCGCCAGACCGGCGATGCCCCGCGAGTGTATTTTGCTCTGCTGGGGGGCGTGGTTTTCGCGATCGCGCTCGCGCTTGGTTCCTCTCAAGCGGCATTCGCACAAACCTCAGCGCATGTAGCGGAAGTCGATCGACTGAATCTCGAAGTGGAGCAGCTCTATCAACAAGGCCAGTACCCGGAAGCACTCAAACGGGCGCAACAAGTATTAGCGTTCGCCGAAGAGACGTTGGGGCCCGAGCATCCTGCCACGGCGACCAGCGTCAACAACCTGGGCTTCCTGTACCAAGCGATGGGCCAGTACGACCAGGCTCTGCCGCTCTATCAGCGCGCCTTGGCGATCAGAGAAAAAGTCCTCGGCCCCGAGCATCCGGACATAGCGACCAGCGTCAACAACCTGAGCGTCCTGTACCAAGCGATGGGCCAGTACGACCAGGCGCTGCCGCTCTCTCAGCGGGCCTTGGCGATCACAGAAAAAGTCCTTGGCCCCGAGCATCCGGATACGGCGGTCAGCCTCAGCAACCTAGGCAATGTGTACCGAGCGATGAGCCAGTATGACCAGGCGCTG